>CAYVWX010000081.1:0-12282 GCA_964455635.1 uncultured Lentimicrobiaceae bacterium
AAATTCAGTACAGGTTAAATCATCCGATAGCTGTGTCTAATGCGGTGGGTTATACCGACTTGGTAACCAATACAACAGACGGAAGTAAATGTCAGGATGATAATGACAACCCGAGAATTTATTGGGATGGTAACGGGATAATTAATAATTGTCTTTCAATAGAACAACTAACTTATTACTTAACTGAAGGTGATGCAATTATTAAAACTGAAGATAATCCTCAAGCTACAAATGTAGAAGGTTTAAAAGAACCGGGAAAAAGTTTTATTTCAATATTAATTGCAGATGATGAGTACGAGCCTGTGGAGTATTATCCGGTTTTTTTTCATAATTATCATGCTACTTATGGAATACCATATTTTAAAATTGATTAATCTACAGCATTTATACAATGGGAGAAAAGTCTCCCGTTGTATTTTCAGCTTCTTTTATTTACATTCAAGATTTTTATTAATTCTTGCACTATTAATAACTTCAATGAATGGATATTCGCAAATTAAAACATGGCAATATTCTATTGATAATGATGAAGATATGGTTATTAATGATTTACTTGAAACACAGAATGAGACAATCCTTTTTGCAGGTAAGTCGGGTGATTTTGAAACCTTTCAATATGACGGTTTTTTGTTAAAACTATCCAAATCAGGTGCTTTTATCGACAATCTTAATTATTTAAAACAAGATACATCAACAAACATTGTCAATGTCTTGAATACCGATTATTCGGATACCTTATATAATCTAAATATTTCATTTAAGTACAATGGTAGTAGCGGATTCATTTTGGCTAATACAGATACAACCTTTAATATGGCTAATGAGAAGGTATATAGCCTGCCTGCCAACGATATAGCAATCACTTCATCTTTAATTAATGGAAATGATGGAGACCTGATTGTTGGAGGCTCATTTAAAAATACTCAACTACATTATTATTTGTTTATTTATAAATTGTCAGCTATGTTTGACAGTCTTGCGGCAAAATATTTTATAAATAATACCCCATCAATTATATTGGGAGGAATACATGAGCTAAATGACCAATCGTTTTGGTTAATAGATGGCACAAGTCCTTATTATTGGCATATTGATTCATGTTTAAATTTAATATCATCACAAGCCGGACATGTGCCACACTACCTTACAGGTAATTATGGCTTTAAATGGGATAGCGACACCTCTTTTTATCTCGCAGGAGATTATACTTTTGATATAAGCAGGGTTACGGATCACGATATTGGCTTTACACATCAATTTTCACCATTTGATTCAACGGGAAATGTTTTTAATTGGTGGGGCTCCGTTGATACACTTGATTTTCCTGCCTATTTTGGAGCATTAGACTATAAAAACAAAGATTCTATTTTTATAGGTGGGTCTAAAAACTTACAGTATGGCAATATTTTATTTGGAACAATTCCCTCTTGGTACGTTCTTCTTCAAACCGACAGCATGCTCAACATACGTTGGGAACGCTTTTACGGAGGTGATGCCTGCTATAACATGACCAAACTCATAGCCACCAACGATGGCGGTTGTATTATGGCCGGCACACGGTTCGATTACAAAGCACATCCCAATATTCACGAGCGCGATATTTACATTATAAAAGTAAATTCCCAAGGGTTAATTACCTCTGTCAACGGCAAACCCGCCTCTATTGCGCACGATGCCATTGTGTACCCCAACCCCGGAAGCAATTTTTTAAAAGTAAGGGTGGCTGTACAACACAGACGGAGCATGTTTAAGCTGTTTGATATGGCAGGCAGGCTTGTGCTTGCCCAAAATATAGAGGGTAAAACCGCCCAAATAAACACCACCCTGCTTAAAACCGGAACCTATGTTTACACCATTACCAACAACAACGGTTTAAACGAAAAAGGGAAATGGGTAAAAAGGTAGAAAATCTTTCAGGTCGAAGAGTGCCTGCGGGCGGAGACCTGGAACCTTGCTAAACAATAGTGTATCTGAAGAGAATAAACGTTGAAAAGAGCGGGGAGAGCTGAGTGACTTAAGCGACTTGAGAGACCGGAGAGACCGGAGAGACTGGAGCGACTTTAGAGACTGAAGAGACCTGGGCGAAAGCGAAGTTATTAAATGCACAAGCAGCATGGTTCTTCGGCTGTTTTTTTAAGCGAGGTGTTTAAAAAACAAGCTCTTTTCAATTTGAAAAAAATAGCCTTTAAACTGATGCCACAAACCATCATGTTAATCGTTAACCTGCGGCAGGGATGGCAGTGGCAGCCCCCTGTGTGCCATGCCCATGTGGAGTTAGCCTGCCGGAGCGACCAACGGAAGCTACCGGCAGGCTTTACGTAACAGGGCAGGGCGTGCAGGGGCTACAACGAACAGCCCGTTTGCCGCCCGCAACCTTAAAATATTAAATATATTTGCACTCCTTAATTTTAAACTTATAATTATGATTCGAAATAGTTTGTTGCAGCCTTTTGATACGCCATACGAAACACCGCCGTTTAACAATATTAAAGAGGCGGATTACCTGCCTGCGTTTAAGGAGGCTATTGCAATGGCAAAGCAGGAGATTGAGGCGGTGGCGGCACAAACAGCAGCTCCGACTTTTGAAAACAGCATCGAGATGTTGGAAAAGGCGGGCAGGAAGCTGACAACCGTCAGCAATATATTTTTTAACCTGAACCATGCGGCCACCAACGAAAATATTCAGAAAATAGCACGCGAGGTGATGCCGCTGCTAACGGAATACAGCAACGATATTTGGTTAAACGCTTCCCTGTTCAACAGGGTAAAAAAGGTTTACGACATGCACAATACACCGGCGTTGAGTACCGACCGGCAAAAGCTTTTAAAAGACACTTATCTTGAATTTGTAAGACGCGGTGCTTTGTTAACGGGTGCCGACAAAAAAGAGTACCGCCGTATTACGGGGGAACTATCGCAGCTGCAACTACAGTTTGGCGAAAATGTGCTGGCCGAAACCAACGACTTTACCTTGCATATTACCCATGCCGGGGAGCTAAGTGGTTTGCCCGCAAGCGTTGTGGAAGCTGCTGCCGCCCTGGCCAACAGTAAAGGCAAAAAGGGATGGCTCTTTACGCTTCATTTTCCGTCGTATATGCCGTTTATAAAATACGCCGATAACCGTAGCTTGCGCAAACAAATGTTTATGGCCTATGCAAAACGGGGCAACAGGGGAAACAAACACGACAACAAAGAGATTATTAAAAAAATAGTAACGCTCCGGTTAAAAAAAGCAAATCTTTTGGGTTATAAAACACATGCCGACTATGTGCTGGAGCAGAGCATGGCAACTTCGTGCAGCAGGGTTACCGATTTTTTAAATCAGCTGCTGGAAAATTCATACCGGTTTGCCGAAAAGGATGTAAAAGAGGTTGAGGCCTACGCTAAAAGCAAAGGACTACAGGAGCAGCTTGAGCGTTGGGATTACGCCTATTATACCGAAAAGCTGAAAAAGGAGAAGTTGGGTATAAACGACGAAATGACGCGGCCCTATTTTGAGTTGGAGAGGGTTGAAAAAGGGGTATTGGGTTTGGCATCACGGCTTTACGGACTCAGCTTTAAAGCGTCTTCTAAGATTCAAAAATACCATGATGATGTAAAAACATTTGAAGTTTTTGATGAGGACGGAAAATTTTTAAGTGTTTTATACATCGACTATTTTCCACGACCCTCGAAACAAGGTGGCGCCTGGATGACCTCATTCAGAGAGCAATATATGGAAAACGGGAAAGATGTCAGGCCTTTGATTTCGTTGGTTACCAATTTTACCCCACCTACTGCCACCAAGCCTTCGCTTTTAACCTTTACGGAGGTAAAAACTTTTTTACATGAGTTTGGCCACGGGCTTCACGGCATACTCAGCAAGGTTCGTTACGAAAGCCAGTCGGGAACCAATGTCTATCGCGATTTTGTTGAGTTACCCTCGCAGATTATGGAAAACTGGGCAACCGAAAAATCCTGGCTCACCCAAGTGGGGATACATTATAAAACAGGCGAAATAATGCCGGACGCATTAATGGACAAATTAATTGAAAGTGTAAAATTTCAGAGCGGTTATGCCATGATACGGCAGCTTTCGTTCGGGTTAACCGATATGGCCTGGCATACGCTCAACAATCCGTTTGAAGGAGATGTCAACAAATTTGAAAAAGAGGCCATGAAACGCACCGAGCTGTTCCCTTCGGTAAAAGGCACCTGTCTGAGCACTGCGTTTTCACATATTTTTGACGGTGGTTATGCAGCCGGTTACTACGGTTACAAATGGGCAGAGGTACTTGATGCCGATGCTTTTGCCCTTTTTAAAAAACAAGGTATTTTTAACCGCGAGGTAGCACAGTCGTTTAGAAAAAATATTTTGGAAAAAGGGGGAACAGAACATCCCATGAAACTTTATAAAGCCTTTAGAGGCCACGAGCCTTCGGTGGAGCCCCTGCTAATAAGAAGCGGGCTGATAAAGTAAACCGGATAAACCACCCAATGCAGCTTTAGCCGTTAAAATTGTTAAAGGCTAAAGCCGTGGGTTTGTATTGTTTTACACCGGCTTAAAAGCCGGTGTAAAACAATCGGAATATAAATTCTGTTGGGTTCAAAAAAATAGGACACCTTGCGATGTTGTGTTATTTCATTCTGAACGGCGTTGGTAGCATGGTGAGCAGGCTACCGAATGGTTTGCGATTTGAATAACAACCTGTTCTTAATTGTTTATCAATGTTTCACGATTTGTAATTAATAATTTCAGACAGTGCTCCGGCGGTCATGCTGAGTGATGCGGCATCAGGAGCATTGACGAAACCGCAGGATTGCAAATCCTGCTGAGCTTTATTGGCTTGATTGTTCAGGTAATTGTACTATCCTTTCAACGCTTCGGCACCACTTACAATTTCCAGAATTTCGTTGGTAATGGCAGCCTGACGGGCCTTGTTATAGGTAAGGTTCAGCTGTTTAATAAGTTCGTCGGCATTGTCGGTTGCTTTGTGCATAGCCGTCATCCGGGCACCATGTTCGGCAGCAAAACTGTCGATTAAAGCTTTGTATAAACTCAGTTTGATGGCTTTGGGCACCAGTGCTTCCAGAATTTCGGCTTTTCCGGGTTCAAAAATAAAATCGGCCTGTATTTGCGTGTCGTGAGCTGCCTTTTGTTTGCCCTCGTCCTTAGGTTCTTGGTTTTCAGCAACAGGCAAAAACTGCTCTGTTCTTAAAATTTGAACGGCAGCATTTTTAAACTGGTTGTAAATTAAAAACACTTTATCGTACGCTTTATTTTCGAACTCCTCCATTATTTTTTCTGCCAATGGTACTGTATTTTCAAAAGTAAGGTTATCAAAAATATCCTTTTCAATACGGATGGGTTCATACCCTCTGGATTTAAGCAAATCGCCACCCTTTTTACCAATGGCAACAATGGTAACATTACCCTTTTTATACTGCGACTCAAATCGTTTCTGAATAAGGCCTGCTGTTTCTTTAACAACGTTAATGTTAAAGCCTCCGCACAATCCTCTGTTAGAAGATATAGCCACAATCAGGATTTTTTCCTCACCTCTATCGGCAGCATAAACACCCTCGTCGGAGCCATCCATACTGGCACTGAGGTTTTGCATAATTTCAGTGAGCTTGGCAGCATACGGACGCAGGCTTATAATAGCATTTTGTGCTCTTCTAAGTTTAGAAGCTGCCACCATTTTCATGGCACTTGTAATTTGCCTGGTGGATTTTGTCGATGCAATCCTGTTTCTGACTTCTTTGAGACCTCCCATAGATATATCGGATTAAATCAATTATTATTTATAGCGGCCAACAATTTCAGCGGCGGCTTTTTTAATATCCTCAACAGCTTTGTCGGTAAGTTTACCGGAAGCTAAATCTTTAAGTGTACCGGCATAAGTTGTATCCATATGATGCAGAAATTCCGTTTCAAAATCAATAATTTTTTCCACGGGAACATCTTTTAGCAGGTTGTTTGAACCACAATACAAAATAGCAATTTGATGCTCAACTGTCATAGGTGAATATTGGGGTTGTTTCAAAATTTGAACGTTACGTTTACCTTTTTCCAAAACCGACATGGTAGCGGCATCCAAATCGGACCCGAACTTGGCAAAAGCCTCCAACTCACGGAATTGAGCCTGGTCGAGTTTTAACGTACCGGCCACTTTTTTCATAGCTTTAACCTGTGCATTGCCACCAACCCTTGAAACAGAGATACCTACGTTAATGGCAGGACGAATACCTGCATTAAAGAGGTTTCCTTCAAGAAATATCTGGCCGTCGGTAATAGAAATTACGTTGGTTGGAATATAAGCGGAAACGTCGCCGGCCTGAGTTTCAATAATTGGAAGTGCCGTTAACGAGCCGCCCCCTTTAACCAAATGTTTGATGGTTTCGGGCATATCGTTCATCTCTTTGGCAATTTCATCGCTGTTAATAATTTTAGCAGCACGCTCCAACAAACGCGAATGGAGGTAAAACACATCGCCGGGGTAAGCTTCACGACCCGGAGGACGACGCAGCAGCAACGATACTTCGCGATAAGCTACAGCCTGTTTTGAAAGGTCGTCGTAAATAATAAGTGCAGGCCGTCCCGTATCTCTGAAAAACTCACCGATGGCAGCACCGGCAAAAGGAGCATAAAACTGCATGGCAGCAGGGTCGGAAGCGGTGGCAGTTACAATAACCGTATAGTCCATAGCACCGTTTTCTTCCAGCGTTTTTACAATATTGGCTACCGTAGAACCTTTTTGGCCGGTGGCAACATAAATACAGTAAACGGGTTCTCCTTTTTCAAAGAACTCTTTTTGGTTAATGATGGTATCGATGGCAATGGCTGTTTTACCTGTCTGACGGTCGCCAATGATAAGCTCACGTTGGCCACGGCCGATAGGAATCATGGCATCAATAGCCTTGATACCTGTTTGTAACGGTTCGTTAACAGGTTGCCGGTAAATAACACCGGGTGCTTTGCGCTCAAGCGGCATTTGGTACAAGTCGCCTTTAATGGGGCCTTTGCCGTCGATGGGTTCTCCCAGTGTATTAATAACACGACCCAACAAACCTTCACCTACATTAATGGATGAGATTTTTCGGGTACGTTTTACTTTATCACCTTCGTTAACACCTTCAATATCACCTAAAAGTACAACACCCACGTTGTCTTCTTCAAGGTTAAGAACGATGCCTTTAAGGCCTGTTTTTTCGAACTCTACAAGCTCGCCTGCCTGAGCGTTTGACAATCCGTAAATACGTGCAATACCGTCGCCAATTTGGAGTACTGAACCAATCTCGTCGAGAGAGGTTTCCGATTTAAAACCGGCAAGTTCTTTTTTCAGTATGGCTGATACTTCAGCTGGTTTGATGTCTGCCATATTATTTATATTATTTTCTGTTTATAATTTCTTTATGAATAAATTTCTGGAAAATTCGGTTTGAAGCTCTTTAAGCTGTGTTTTTATACTGGCATCGAACTGATAATCTTCGTAATTAAGTACAAAACCACCGATGATGTCTTCGTCAACCGATTCATGGAGTTCAATTTCCATTTTAGTGGCTTTAGCCACTTTTTCAACAATCGTATCTCTGGTTTTTTTATCCGGTTTAAAAGCTGTGGTAAGCTCCAGCGGTAAAATGTTGTTGTATTTCCGGTAGATGTCGATGTAGGCATCACACACCGGCTCAAGATACATTTCTCTGTCCTTTTTAACAATCAGCACAAAAAACCGTTGTGTCAGTTCCTGAATGTTACCGCCAAACACCGCTTTAAGCAACTTAACTTTTTTAAAGTCGTCGATAACAGGATTTTTCAGTAATTTTTTAAATTCTCTGTTGTCCTGCAACACCTGCCCCACAAGATGCATATCTTTTTCCACTTTGCTCTCCAGTTTCATTTCGAGGGCAAGGTCGAACAGTGCTTGTGCATACCGTTTTGCCAATAAGTTAACTCTCATTGAATAATATCTTTAGTTCAAATGTGTTTCTTTAAGCAATTTATCCACGTAAGCCTGCTGTTTTTTGGCATCGCTAAGTTCTTGTTTCAGCACTTTTTCAGCAATTTCGATGGAATAGGTTGCAATAAGGTTTTTAAGCTCGATTAAAGCGGCTTGTTTTTCAGAATTTATCTGTTCGCGGGCGCCTTCTACAATAAT
Source organism: uncultured Lentimicrobiaceae bacterium (assembly GCA_964455635.1). GTDB lineage: Bacteria > Bacteroidota > Bacteroidia > Bacteroidales > F082 > B16-G9. Next base: position 8,139 of record CAYVWX010000081.1, read on the forward strand.
GGCAGCTTCTTTATTTGCTTTTTCGCGGGCATCGCCAATAATTTGTTCTTTAATTTTACGGGCATCGGCAAGCATGGCATCTCTTTCTTCGCGTGCTTTTTTAAGCAGCTCCTCATTTTGAGCTTTTAAAGCAGCCATTTCTTTTTTAGCTTCTTCGGCAGCCTGCAACGCATCTTCAATACTGTTTTCCCGCTCCTTTAAGGAGGCAAGGATAGGTTTCCAGGCAAATTTTGTAAGTACAAAAAGAACAATTAAGAATGCCAGGGTCATCCAAAAAACAAGTCCAAAACCGGGGTTAATTAATTGCATTTTTTAAAATATTTTTTATTTGATAATAATTTTTTCAAAAAAACATCTTTTGCCGGCAGCCAAACGCTGCCGGCAAAAGACAGAGGTTGTTTTAAGCCTTTGTTTTACAAGAAAACAATAAGCAAAGTAACAACGATAGCAAAGAAAGCCACACCTTCAATCAAAGCGGCAGAAACAATCATGTTTGAACGAATGTCTCCAACAGCCTCGGGTTGACGGGCGATGGCTTCAACTGCACCTTTACCGATTTGGCCAATACCAATACCGGCTCCGATGGCAGCAATACCTGCACCGAGACCGGCACCCATTTTTGCATAAGGGGCAAGGTCGGCAACAGCTTGAAGTAAAATTGCTAAAAGTTCCATAATGATAATATATTTAGTTAAAAATGGATTAATTTCTATATTAATGTGCTTCCTCTGTGGCCATTCCAAAATAGAGGGCCGAAAGTATTGTAAATACATAAGCCTGAATTAAGGCTACCAAAACTTCGAGGATGTCCATAAAAATGCTAAAGGCTACCGACACCACCGATACACTGTATCCTGCCACAGGGGCAATGTGTCCGAAAATAAAAATCAGGCTCACAAAACCCAGCACAATAATGTGTCCGGCACTCATGTTGGCAAACAAACGAACCATCAGCACAAAAGGTTTGGTAAACATACCCATAATTTCAACAATAGGCATCAGCGGCAACGGAAGTTTGAGCCACCAAGGCACACCGGGCATGTTAACTATATGTACCCAATAATTTTTATTGGCACTAAAGGTTGTAATAATAAACGTAAAAGCAGCCATAACACCTGTAACACCAATATTTCCGGTAATGTTTGCACCTCCCGGAAAAAACGGAATTATACCAAACAGGTTGTTAAAAAAGATAAAGAAGAAAATAGTTAGCAAATAAGGTGTATATTTTTCGTAATTGTGGCCAATAGAGGCTTTGGCAATATCGTCGCGAACAAAAAGAATTAGCGGCTCCAACAACGACTGCATCCCTTTAGGGGCATGACCTTTACGTTTTTTATAGGCATGGGCAACGGAAATAAAAATCCACATCAGCAGAAAAATGCTGATAAAAATGGCCAATACATTTTTTGTAAATGATATGTCGTAATCGGGCCTTACTTCATTGCCTTCGGCATCGGTTCTAACCAATTTACCGCCATTAAAGCCCTCTTTGGCAACGTGATACCCTTCGTAAGAAGCTTCGCCATGATGCAAATGTTTTGAACTGAAAACATGCCATTTACCCCGGTCGTAAAGAATGACCGGCAAATAAATGGAGATGTGTGTTTTGTTCCATGTTAAAATATGCCATTCGTACGAATCGGTGATATGTTCAATAATCATATCTCCGGCTTTGAAGTCTTGTTCCACGACCTCTTCTTCCCAATCCTTACCGGTTTTGCTTTCGTGATTTTGTGCCAAAAGCGCCGTGCCCGAAAACAAAAAAAACAGCAACAAAGTTGCCAGTGGAAAGTAATGTTTACTGATTGATTTATCGCCCATAGGTGATATAAATAGTTAGGTTTTTAATCGGGTGCAATTTTACGAAGAATAACTGAAACTTAAAAACGTTTTTTTAAATTATTTACTAACTGTTAATTACAACCTGCAATCCGATGTAATCAAGAATGGATTTAAATACGCAACTATCTTGAAATGAGATGAAAATAATTGTATCTTTAAAACAAAAAAATTTATTCATTAACATTTACAGCCATGAAAAAAACATCCTTTTTTATGACATTCGGTTTGTTTTTTGTTTTAATGTCGTGCAGCACTACACAACAAACACAAAAAGTAACAGTTAACCGGAGCGAAGAGCTTAAATCGATCGAAAATGTTTTAGAGCAATACATTGTTGCCAACGAAAACAAAGATTTAACACTTGTGGAGCAAATTTGGGCTCCCGACGGCGATATTATTTTATATGGTACCACCTCCAAAGACAGGCTTATGGGGTGGAACAATATTCGCAACGCTTTTAAAAAGCAGTTTGCCACCATCGATAATATTTTTATCACCACATCAGAACAGTATATCAAGCTTAACGAAACGGGCAACAGTGCCTGGTTTGCCGAAATATTACAATATAATTACATGAAAGACGGCAAAGCAAAATCGTTAAAAGGGCTGCGTTTTACCGGGGTATTAAAACATTGCACCGACGGTAAATGGCGGTTGGTTCAGGCGCATCTTTCCATTCCTGCCACCGGCGATTAACTGTTTTGTAATTGTTTAACTCAGGCATATCAATTTTAAGCAATCTTAATGTATAACGATTTAGAAAATATTTCTTCAACAATTAAGAAGTTATCAAAAAAGGATTGGGATAAACTTTTCCGCCTAATTCCAATCATCGAAAACACAAGTAATTTTGCAGAAAGCGGTGGCCTGGTTAAAAACCCCGAAACACCTGACAGCTATACGTATCACCCTGTTGTTGAAGCAAAAATTGTAAGGGACTTTGAGCGTGTTTTGTACGACCTTGACTTATTAATTAATTTTAACTGGCCGGCCTGGGACGAAGGAAGGGAAATCGCATCCAAACAAAATTTCAGCAATCAGGATACGGTTACTTTATTAAAACTTCTTTCGGCCTTTATCAGGAATAACAGATTCTGCGACGGAGCATTAGCATCTAATTTTAAAAATGGTTTAATCGAAAAAATATTAAAACAAATAAAAACAAATATTGAAAGCATGAAACAATAAATAAAGTTGTTTAAAGTTTGATAAGTAGCCTCAAATCAGCAAGTGTAAAAAAAACCACAAATACCCGAATAAGATTCAGATAACCGGTATAAATTCAGCAAATAAACACTTTTACAGCTTAACTTTAAACAACTTTATTTTGAGAAAAACAACGATGCAAAATTACAAATTGATTATATTTCAATTAATTTTTTTAAGCCTGATATCTTGTTCAAAAGATAAAAATACGATAGTTGTAAGAAATGATTATGCAACAAAATTAGAAATTAATTTACCGGGCAGTTTACAAAATCCTGCTTTTTCTCCTGATGGTAAAACAATTGTATTCACTCATTTTAGAAATGGATATAATAAACCTCCATCTGATTTATATACATACAATCTTGAAACAAAAGCATTAAAACCATTAATAGCAGATGGCAACAGCAATGTTAATTTGCCGGGAGCGTGTTGGAATGGCGTTATCAATTCAATTGTATTCTCTTCTGAAAGGGAAAATGGCGACCAAATATATGCTATTGCCGACAACACAACAGCAGGTAACGAAGTTCAAATTACCACCAGACCTGACAGCATTGCTTTTGAACCTACCTTTTCACCCGATGGAAAGTGGATAGTTTTTGAAACCCATAAATTGGATGAAGAGAACAACGGAGTAATTACAAAATACAAACCGGATGGCTCATCAGGATACATTAATTTAACTACCCTTGGGGAAGACAATAAACAGCCAAATTGGTCGCCGGCAGGAGATAAAATATTATATCAAAAAGAAGAAAACGGGCAATGGGATATTTGGTTAATGAATATTGACGGAAGCAACAAAACCAGGATAACCAATTTTGCAGGAAGTAAAACTGATGCGGTTTTCAGCCATAACGGAGAATTTATAATTTTTAGTGCTGAAAACAATGAAGTGGAATTAGCCAATATTTACAAAGTAGCAATTTCAGGCGGAAATCCTGTCCGCTTAACAAATTATTCAGGATACGACGGTGCACCTTCCATTTCGCCCGACGGCACAAAAATTATTTTCGAATCAGCAGCAGGAGACCCTGACAAAAGTAGCGGAACAACACTTTGGTTATTAAACTTATAAAAAATACATCCA
>CAYVWX010000082.1:0-12161 GCA_964455635.1 uncultured Lentimicrobiaceae bacterium
GGATTTTTGCGCGAAGCAAGCAAAAATCATGACAAAACATAAAAAACATATTAACAGATTCACCCTTTGGAATAGTTTTCAAATTCCACAGGGTAAACAAAATTATAAACACATGAAACAAATAGTTTTTATTACAGGCGCTACCAGCGGAATCGGGTTAGCCTGTGCCAAAAAATTTGCCGCCAATGGCGATGACCTTATCCTCACCGGACGGCGTATGCAACGTTTGAAAGAAATTTCAGCATCGTTACAAAAAAAACACAATGTTAACGTTAAAACAATACAGATGGACGTGCGTGATAAAGAGGCTGTGTTTTCGGTTGTTGCCGCCCTTCCGTCACCATGGAATAAAATTGATATCTTGATTAATAATGCCGGGCTTGCCGTTGGATTGGGAACCGTACAGCAGGGCGATACCGACGACTGGGAGCGTATGATTGATACCAATGTAAAAGGTTTGCTTTATGTTACCAGAGCCATCCTCCCGGGGATGGTTGAACGTAAAAAAGGCCATGTTATTAATATAGGTTCAATCGCCGGTAAAGAGGTTTATCCCAATGGAAATGTGTATTGTTCAACAAAATTTGCCGTTGATGCCCTTACAAAAGCCATTCGTATTGATACCGTACAGGCCGGCATTAAAGTAACCCAAATTGCACCCGGAGCTGTTGAAACCGAATTTTCGGTAGTTCGCTTTAAAGGCGATAAAGCTAAAGCCGACAGCGTTTACAACGGATTTGAACCCCTGCATCCCGAAGATATAGCGGAATCGGTTTTTTATGTTACTACCCTGCCGCCGCATGTTAACATTAACGATTTGCTGATTATGCCTACAGCTCAGGCTTCTGCCACAGTATTTTATAAGGAACTTTAAAAACAAAAGTTTTGATGGTCAACACCTCCTCTCCCAAAAAATATACATCAGCTTTTGTCAGCCTTACTTTCCTGTTTTTTATGTGGGGTTTTATGACCGTGTTAAACGATATTTTAGTGCCCTATCTGAAAGGGGCATTCCATTTAAATTATACCCGTGCAACTTTAATTCAGTTTGCTTTTTTTACAGCTTACTTTGTGGGTTCGTTAATTTATTTTGTTATTTCGTTTGTTTCGGGCGACCCCATTAATAAAATAGGTTATAAAAAAGGTATTGTATTGGGTTTAACAGTTTCTGCTGTGGGAGCTTTGCTTTTTTATCCGGCGGCACAATTTCATCTTTACGGATTCTTCTTGTCGGCGCTGTTTGTGTTGGGATTGGGTTTTACCCTTTTGCAAATAGCTGCCAATCCCTATGTGGCTATTCTCGGTCCTGAAAAATCAGCTTCTTCACGATTGAATCTGGCTCAGGGATTTAATTCGCTGGGAACAACCCTCGGGCCGGTAGTGGGAGGTTATCTGATTTTTACCTTTTTTAAAGGTGCGCAGGGCTCCGACGCTGTTAAAATACCCTATCTGGTTTTTAGTGCTTTGTTTTTGTTGATGGCCTTTTATATTTTTAAAACTCCGCTACCTCGTTTTACCGCTCCGCTGGATGAAAAAACAGGCTTTGGAGCATTAAAATATCGTCATCTTTTGTTAGGGATGGTTGCTATTTTTATGTATGTGGGAGGTGAAGTTAGTATCGGAAGCATGATGATTAGTTATCTGGGTTTGCCCGAAATAGGCGGACTTACGGCTGCCGAAGCAAGTCGTTATGTGGCCTTTTACTGGGGTGGACAAATGATAGGCCGGTTTATGGGCGCCGTATCGTTAAGCGATATTAAAAATGTAAAACGAAAATATTTTTACATGGTAATTATTGCGTTTGTATCGTTTATGGCAATTTGGCTGATTGACGGGGTTAATACGGCATTGATATATGCTGTGTTTTTATTGTTGAACCTGTTTGCCTTTGTTGCAGGAAAATCGTTGCCCCATCGTACTTTGCTGGTGTTTGCCGTGGTAAACCTTGTTTTGCTTGCCATAACGCTTACAAACACAGGAGCAGTTGCCGTTTGGAGTGTGATTGGGATAGGGCTTTTTAATTCCATCATGTGGTCTAACATTTTTACGCTGGCTATCGCCGGATTGGGAAAATTTACAAGTCAGGGATCCTCTTTGTTGGTAATGATGATTTTGGGAGGAGCCGTGCTTCCTTTGATTATGGGAATGGTGGCCGATGCTTTTGGTGTACATTTATCGTTTATTGTGCCACTTTTTAGTTACCTTTATCTCGCATTTTATGGTAGTTATGGATATAAACCTTTAAAAATCAAACCCTGATGCTTAACAGAAGAAAATTTATCGGTGCTGCTGCGGCAGCCGGAGTCGTTGGAATGTTACCAAAATCATTGCGCGCAATCAAGATGGCGGGTGAAAAAAAAGAACTGCCGGTTATTATTTCTACCTGGCGTCACGGGCTGGGTGCCAACATTGCTGCCATGAAAGCATTAAAAGGCGGAGGCAGTGTGTTGGATGCGGTAGAGCAGGGAGTGTGGGTGCCTGAAGGCGACCCGTCAAATCACAGTGTTGGACTTGGGGGATACCCCGACCGCGACGGCCATGTAACACTTGATGCCTCTATTATGGGGCCCGATGGCAATGCCGGCTCGGTAGCATGTATTCAACATATTGTCCATCCCGTATCGGTGGCACGCAGAGTAATGGAAAATACACCGCACGAACTGCTTGTGGGCGACGGTGCTTTGCAATTTGCCTTGGAACAGGGATTTAAAAAAGAAAAATTACTTACTCCCGATGCCGAAAAAGCCTGGAAAAAATGGCTGGTCAATGCAAAATATGAGCCTGTTATTAACTGGGAAAATCAGCCCAACAAGTATCACGACACCATCGGGTTATTAACTGTTGATAAGGCCGGCGACGTGGCAGGTGCCTGTACTACCAGTGGCATGGCATTTAAATTACACGGCAGGGTAGGAGATTCGCCCATTATAGGAGCAGGACTGTTTGTTGATAACGAAGTGGGTGCTGCCACAGCAACGGGAATGGGCGAGTTGGTATTAAAAACACTGGGCTCGTTTCTGGTGGTTGAGTTTATGCGCAGCGGCATGACTCCGCAACAAGCCTGCGAAGCTGCCATAAAGCGTATCGTGCATAAACTACCCGAAAATAAAAAATTTCAGGTTGGATATATTGCCGTTAATAAAAATGGCGAAACAGGAGGTTATAGCCTACAGCCCGGATTTAACTATGCCCTGTATCAGGGTGATGAAAACAGGCTTATTGACGCTAGGTCGTATTACGCTAAGTAACAAAATGGTACAGGTAACTTTTGCCTGATAAGCTGGCGAATTAATCGAGGCTTTAAAAGCGAAAAACCGGCTGAATGTCAAACTCCGTGATTTGTTTTTGTACGGAATCAAAATTATCGCTGTAACCAAGCATCATTCCACCTCCGCCCGAGCCGCAAAGCTTTAAAAAAAAGTTGTTGCTTTTTAGCCCCTGTTTCCATAAACCTTTTATCTGTGTCGGTATCATGGGTGAGAAATTGTTTAGCGTAAAAATTGAAATAGCCTGCATCAATCCTTTAAAAGATTCGGCATCGCCCGTTAAAAAAGCATGGATACTTTGGTCGTTCAATGGTAGCAGCTTACCCGTAATTTCATCAAGATAACTTTTGTTTTCGCACCGGCGGATAAAATAATTAACCAAAGGCTGTGTCTTTCCCGTTAATCCGGTATCCAGTAAAAATAAAACTTTTGTTCCTTTTGGCTTTGACGGGAGTATTTTTACTGCCTGCAGAGTGCCGTCGCCATTAACAATCATGGGTTTCGTGAGGTAGCATATTAAGGGGTCAAGGCCGGAGCTTTTACCATGAAAATAAGATTCCATGATGGAAAAATTGTTTTTTAACAGTTTTATTTCATTCTGCGATAAAACATTATTTCGTTGTTTTGTTGTTGATGCATAGCTGTGAAAAATAGCGGCAACCAAAGCTCCCGAGCTGCCAAGCCCGTATCCCTGAGGTATGGTGCTGTCGAAAAATAAACCGTTATCCAAATCGTGATACAACCGGTTAAAATCAAATGAAACGGGAAGACGGCCTTTATTTGTCATCTTTTGTAAAGCCTCCGTAAACATTTTTAAATTATGGTTCGACTCTATTTCGGTACCACGCAGATTTTCGGTTGTGGCAAATTTCAGCCGGCCTTTAAATTGTGGAAGAGGCATGCTAAAAGCTTTGGAGCCTGCCATCAGACTGTATTCGCCAAACAACAATATTTTAGCACTAAATTCAGGGTACTGCGCTTTGGTCATATCTCTGATTTTTCGGGTCCTTTGCCTACGTAATCTTCAATAACCATTGCGTTAAATGCAAATTTTTTAAGGCTTGAATTAATAAACGATGTAACCTCATTTTTAACCGATTCGGGATAAAGTAAATGTATGTTTGGCCCGGCATCCAGTGTAAAGGCTACCGGAATGCCGCTTTTTTCGCGATATTGAAAAACCTGCTCAATAATTTGTAATGTGTTGGGTTTGAGCAAAAGGTAGTAAGGGTTTGAAGTCATCATCATGGCATGAAGAGTAAGTGCTTCCGATTCCGTAATGCGGATAAATGTTTTCATGTCGCCCGTTTTCATGGCGTTCAGAAGCGCTTTAATATTTTGATGAGCCTGATTAAATCGCTCTGCGGCAAAGGGATTGCTGTTCATCAGACTATGTCCCACACGACTGGAGACTTTTTTTTCAGCCGCATCGACAATAATTATTGAATCGTGAAAAGATAAAAAGTCGGGATGGATATTTTCGGATTGCGGGGTTGCCCACAAATCGGAACTGTTTGATACACTGTCGGTTTCTCCCCAGCTTACCAATCCGCCAAACAACGATCTGGCAGCACTTCCCGAGCCCAATCTTGCTATATACGAGGCCTTTTTTAAAAAGTCATCGCGGGAACCGTTAAACCCAAAAAACTCTTCTTCAATGGAGCACAAGCAGAGCGCCAGGGCACTCATGCCGGAAGCAGAGGATGCAATGCCTGCCGAATGGGGAAAAGTGTTTTTTGAATGTATGGTAAAATCGAGCTGTGCAATAAAGGGGAAAAGAGGTTCGATGGAATTAAACCAGATTTTGATTTTTTCAGCAAATTTTACATGCTCCTTTTCGTCCAGAAAAAACCTGAGCATGCCTTTTTTGGCAGATGCCGGTTTGTAATGAACCGTTGTTTTGGTTATGGACCTGCTTAGCGTAAAGCTTAACGAGGGATTACAAGGAATTTGAACAGCTTTCTTCCCCCAGTATTTTACCAGTGCAATGTTTGAGGGGCTTTGCCAGCCGACTTTTCCGGAAGGTACTTTTCCCGTGAATTTTAACCGGGGATTGTGAAACAGGTTTGTGGCCACGTTGTAATTTTTGTTAAAGTGCAAAGGTAAAAAAAACAAAAAACCCCGAACTTATAATGTGCCCGGGGTTTTGAGAATTGTCTTAAATCCGCTGGTATATAATAGTGAAGAAGTTTAAAGGTATCATACTTTATAGTTGCCGGAATGGTGTAAATCGGGTTTGATTCATGCGTACAGAACCTTTGTTACAGACAATTGAACGGAGATGTTTGCAGTAAAAAAATTTACGATTAATTGCTTCGTGTTCCATTATTAGTTAACTTTGCAATGTGGAGAAAAAAAGACAAATTTTATACTTTAAAGATTATTTTTGGACATTCTTCAATTTACAGACTGAGAGAGTTAAAGATAAGATTGATTATGTTCTTTACCTTGTAGCCAATGCTGAGAGGATTCCAAGGAAATATTTTGGTTCATTAACAGGATATGATGGGTTATTTGAGATTAGAATTGAATTTGAGAGTAATATTTTTAGGATATTCTGCTGCTTTGACAAAGGTAATTTAGTTATTCTGTTTAATGGATTTCAAAAGAAAACACGCAAAACACCTAAAAAGGAGATTGAAAAAGCTTTGAGAATAAAAAATGAATATTTCGAATTAAAAGAAAAAGGAGATAAAAAATGAAAGAAATAACAACATTTGACGAGCATCTTGACGACAGATATGGTAAGATAGGTACTAAGAAAAGGACTGATTTTGAGATAAAAGCTAAAGCCTTTGCAATTGGAGAAATTCTTAGAGATGCAAGAAAAGAGGTAAGCATGACGCAAGAAGAACTTGCCAGAAAAACCGGCACGAAAAAAAGTTTTATCTCACGAATTGAGAATGGTCATAGTGATATCCAATTATCAACTCTTTACAGGTTGGTAGAAATAGGATTTGGAAAAAAAGTTAATCTCACCATTGGTTCGTAAAATTGTAACATACGAAACCATAACACACAATGAAGTTGCTTACAGTAAACAATACATGACTTTGTAAACAAGCGTTACCCGTTCATGGATGCAAGAAACTCTTCGTTGGTGGCTGTAAATTTCATCCTGTCTTTTAAAAACTGCATGGCTTCCACGGGGTTCATATCCGAAAGATGATTACGTAAAATCCAAATGCGTTGCAGTGTATCTTTATCCAGCAACAAATCGTCGCGGCGGGTACTTGAGCTTACAATGTCGATGGCCGGATAAATTCGTTTGTTGGAGAGTTTGCGGTCGAGCTGCAGCTCCATATTACCGGTTCCTTTAAACTCTTCAAAAATTACTTCATCCATTTTAGATCCGGTATCGGTAAGTGCCGTAGCCAAAATGGTTAACGAGCCTCCAAATTCAATTTGACGGGCAGCACCAAAAAATCTTTTAGGTTTTTGCAAAGCGTTGGCTTCAACACCTCCCGACAAAACTTTTCCCGATGCAGGCGATACGGTATTGTATGCACGGGCCAACCGTGTAATGGAATCTAACAAAATAACTACATCGTGGCCACTTTCAACAAGCCGTTTGGCTTTTTCCAAAACCAGATTGGCAATTTTTACATGCTTTTCAGCCGGTTCGTCAAAAGTAGAGGCAATTACTTCGGCCTTTACGCTTCGTGCCATGTCGGTAACCTCCTCGGGACGTTCGTCAATAAGCAATATAATAAGGTAAACGTCGGGGTGGTTGGCAGCAATGGCATTGGCAACTTCTTTCAGTAAAACCGTTTTGCCGGTTTTTGGTTGCGATACAATCAAGCCGCGCTGTCCTTTGCCAATGGGGGCAAACATGTCCATAATTCTTGTCGAAATCGACTCTTTGGCATGACCTGTTAATTTGAATTTTTCTTGTGGAAAAAGCGGTGTCAAAAAGTCGAATGGAACACGGTCACGAACTTCTTCGGGGGATTTTCCATTGATGGAATCGACTTTTATTAAAGGAAAATATTTTTCGCCTTCTTTGGGAGGCCGTATTTCACCTTTAATGGTGTCGCCGGTTTTTAACCCGAACAGTTTTATTTGCGATTGCGAAACGTAAATGTCATCGGGTGAGTTAAGGTAGTTGTAGTCGGATGAACGTAAAAAGCCATAACGGTCGGGCATCACTTCCAGTACGCCTTCGGCTGTTACCATGGTGTCAAAGTCGTCGAGATATTCTTGCTGGGGCTGACGCTGACGGTTTTTTTGATAGTTTTGGTTTTGTTGATCTCTGTTTTGCCTGTCGTCGTATTTCTGCTGGTTATTTTGATAGTTCTTTTTTTCTTTACTGTACTCCGCCGGCTTTTGTTCGGGCTGTTGCTTGTCGTCAGGTTTTTTTTCGTCAGCGGCTTTTTGGTTTTGCATTTGGGGGGTGTTGGTAGTGTTTTCCGGAGTTTGTACTTTCCTTGGCCTGCCTCTCCGCTGTTTTTTTGCAGGCTCTTCCTGTTTGGCGGTTTTTTCGGCGGGTATCGGACTTTCCGGTTTTGCTGTCGATATTTTTTCGTCGGCAAGGGGTGTCAACTTTTCTTCTTGCTTAATTTGTGATACAACCTCGTTTGACGATGAGGCTACAGGCGCACTTTTCCTGGGACGCCCTCTTCGTTTGCCGGTAGTTTGACTGCTTTGCTCAGAAGGTGAGGCAGCCTTTTGGGAGGTTTTACCACTGCTTTTTTTATGGTCTTCTTTTTTGTCGGTTTTGTTTTTATCAGTTGCCTGATTTTTTCTCGGACGTCCTCTGCGAGGCCTGGCAGCTTCTTTTTCACGGTCAAGCATTTCGGAAGTGGGATTCGCTGCCTGGAAATCAAGAATTTTGTATATGATTTCTTCTTTTTCAAGTTTGTCCGCTTTTGGAATATTTAATTGTTTGGCAATAGCTTTTAACTCGCTTACCAGCTTTGATTCCAACTCAGATTTAATGTACATAGGTATATTTATTAAGAAATAAAATGTCTGATATTTCGATTAAAAATCAAAAATAAAAATAAATTATTGCTTGGGATTTGTAATTGATAGCCATTAATTGGCTGAAAATGCGCTGCAAATATAATAGTTATTTTTAATTCTCATATTTATTTTAGCCTTTTATTTTGTTTTATTTTTGCTGCTTAAATTTAACCTCGAAAATTATGATTCAGCGTAAACAAACCATTTATCTTTTTTTAGCTGCCGTTGTTATGGCGCTCGACTTTGTTTTTCCCATTGCCTCTTTTATCGGCTCGGGCCAATATCAGTTGCAATTTTACATCTACAGGGTGGTAAGTATGGTGCCCGACATGACACCACCTTTTGATGTTATGTTTGTTGCTCCGGTTACTGCTTTTACCGGATTGGTGGTGTTTGGTTCGCTGGTTACCATCTTTTTATATCGCAATCGAATCAAACAGGCTAAAATGGTTCGCGGCCTGGTTATTTTTACCCTTGCCGATGTAGCGCTTTTGTTTTTTTACAACATACCGGCTCTTGAAAAATTAACCGGTTATCGTGCCGATTACAATTATGTTGGTATAGCCATGCCGTTGCTGGCACTGGTGTTGTTAATACTGGCTGTTGGCGGTATTATAAAAGATGAAAAACTTGTCCGTTCGGCCGATAGGTTAAGGTAGCTTTTTCATTTTCCGGTAAGGCTTTTTTTGTTATTCTTATGTTGGTAACTATCGACAATTTGTAGTTAATAACTATTCCTAAAGTTAAAGATTTTAACATCATAACATGGTACTTTTGTGTGGATTATAAACATAAAAGCATGTTAACAGAGTCAGGATTAAAATCGTTGCAGGCACTTATCAGTATGATTGATGAACCGGACGACAGTGTTTACTCATCACTAAAAAGCCAGGTGCTTTTATACAATCGGGATGCTTTGCCGACTTTAAAAGAAGCATGGATGGCGGCTACCGATTTACTGGTTGTTTCAAGGCTTAGTGAACTCATGGATGAAATCAATTTCAGATTAATATTCAACGAAATGGAAGCATTTCTTTTGGGAGGTTCCAAGGGACTAACCAAAGCAATGTTTATAGTAAATAAGCTGGTTGACAAAGGATTTGATGATAAATTGTATCAAACTAAAGTCGAGCTTCTTTTTAAAGACGCCTGGCTTGAAATGAATAATAACCTGACAGCGCTGGAAAAGATAAAGGTGTTAAATCATATCTTTTTTTCAATTCATAAGTACAACGGCAACCCTGAAGCCAACGAGTTAACAGATAGTTTTTTTGTGGCGGAGCTGATGAACTCAAAAGTGGGGAACGCTACCTCCATGGGGATGCTTTATCTCTCTATAGCACAGTATTTAAAACTTCCCGTTTATGGGGTTAATCTGCCCGGGCACCTTATTTTGGCTTATGTTGACGACCGGTTTAAGCTTAAAGATGTTGTTAAGTATAGACGAGAGGATGTACTGTTTTATATTAATCCGTTTAACCGGGGAGCTGTTTTTACCGACAGTGAAATTGAACTTTATATCAGGCAGGTTAATTTAACACCTAAAGAGCATTACTTTCTTCCGGCCGGAAACAAAATGATTATCCATCGATACCTTATTGAACTGCAAAAAGCTTGTGCGCGTGAAGATGATGAATCGACAGGCAATAAAATTAAACAGCTTTTAAAATTGTTTGAGGCTTAACGGAAGGGGTGTTGAAAAATTGGTTTTAATAACGATTTGTTCTTTGCCTAAAAGGTGCGAAGCTATAAAAAAGTTCCATGAATACATTTATAAACAAATTCCGACAGGGGGCCGTAATCTTTGGCATCCATGGCACCATAGCCTTTGCTTTTTAAATCAAGGAGGCGGATTTCCGAAATAATTTTTCTAATTACTGCGGGTGGGTAATTGCGGGCTGCCACCGTATAATCGTTTACAAAAGACGGATTAACACCTATTGAAGAGGCTATCTCGCGCGGGTTGCCGTTTTTAAAGCGGTGATACAAAAATACTTTAACAAAAAAATGGTAAAGCATTACGGTAATCATTTGCAATGGGTTATCTTTTGGGTTGGCTTCAAAATAGTGAACAATTTGTTGTGCTTTAAACACATTGCGTGTACCCAGAGCTTTTGTGAGCTCAAAAATATTAAAGTCCTTACTAATGCCTATATTGGTTTCAATGGTTTGCGGCGTAATTTTTTTTGAGCTGCCTGCCGTAATAAAAAGCTTGTTGATTTCGTTTACCAGCCTGCTTAAATCGCTTCCCACATAGTCGGCCAGCAAACGGGTTGATACGGCGTCAATACTATATCCTTTTTCAGATACATACTTGTTAATCCATCCCGGTATTTGGTTGTCGTAAATTTTTTTGGTTTCTAAAAAGGTAACTTTGTCCGATTTTTTTAGTTTTTTGTAAAAGCTTTTTCGTTTATCAAGCTTTTTATATTTGTAGCCCATTACAAGAATGGTTTTTTCCTGTGGGTTTTCAATATACGACTCCAAATCGTCAAGTTTGCGGTTGTTGGCGGTTAAATCCTGTGCTTCTTTAACAATAATTACCTGATAGTTTTCTCCCATGGAATAGGTACGGCAGCGGTCGGCAATATCGCGTGCCGTAACATCGCGTCCATATACAACGGTTTGATTAAAAGCTCTGTCCACCTCATCAAGTACATTGTTTTCGATATATGAGATTACTTCGTCGATATAGTACGCTTCTTCGCCATGTAAAAAGTATATTGGACTGTAAACCCTGTTAACAAGGTTGCGCATTAATTGTTCGAAGGAGATATTTGCTGCCATTAAAACCGAAGGTGTTTAACTGTTAGCCCGTTGTTTATAAGTTGTTTTAGCGAGCTTATGCCAATTTTTATATGGTCGTCAACAAAGTTGTCGTTTACATTTTTATCGCTTTGCAGGGTTTTAATGCCTTCGGGAACCATGGGCTGGTCGGAAACAAGTAACAGTGCTCCGGTGGGTATTTTGTTGTAAAAGCCAACCGAAAAAATCGTGGCGGTTTCCATGTCAATCGCCATGGCTCGTATTTTACGCAGGTAGTCTTTAAATTCTTCATCGTGTTCCCACACACGCCGGTTGGTGGTAAATACGGTTCCTGTCCAGTAATCGCGGCCTAAATCGCGAATGGTGGTTGAAATAGCTTTTTGCATGTTAAACGCCGGCAGGGCAGGTACTTCAGGAGGGAAATAGTCCAAGGATGTTCCGTCGCCACGTATGGCTGCAATGGGTAAAATAAAATCGCCGACTTCGTTTTTTCTTTTCAGGCCGCCACATTTACCCAAAAACAGCACTGCTTTGGGCTTGATGGCACTCAGCAAATCCATTACAGTAGCCGCATTGGCACTACCCATGCCAAAGTTTATCATGGTAATATCACCGGCAGTGGCACATGGCATGGGGTTGTCTTTGCCTGTAATTTCAACATTATTCCACTTGGCAAACAATTCGAGGTAATGTTTAAAATTGGTAAGCAAAATGTATTCTCCGAAATTTTCAAGCGGAAGGCCTGTATAACGATATAACCAGTTGGTTACAATTTCTTGTTTGTTCATAGCAGTGCTGTTTTGGGTGCAAATTTACTATTTTTTGGCGGATATTTGTTAAGCTTTCTTACATCAAAAAGCTCATCATAATACCGGCTGCCACTGCCGAGCCTATTACTCCCGCCACATTGGGAGCCATGGCGTGCATTAACAGGTGGTTGGATGGGTCGTAACGCAATCCCTCGGTTTGAACAACTCTGGCACTGTCGGGAACGGCTGAAACACCTGCAGCTCCTATCAACGGATTTATTTTGTTTCCGGCAGGCGAAAAAATATTCATCACTTTTGCAAAAATAACTCCTCCTGCCGTTGCTACAATAAATGATAATGCACCCAAAATAAAAATTAAGATCGATTGTGAGGTTAAAAATACATCTGCCTGTGT
>CAYVWX010000083.1:0-6141 GCA_964455635.1 uncultured Lentimicrobiaceae bacterium
GAATAGGGTGAAGTAAGCGAATAGCCATATTCAAACCCAAGCACACCATACTCCGACAGGTGAGAGTTGTATATATAAAAAGGTGCCTGTCCGTTTTTAATATTTTGAAGCGGGATAAATTTCTCTTCCGAATCTTCCAACCGCAGTACGGCATGGCGGTGCGAAAAGGTTCCCCGCTCTACATCCTGTCCGCTAATTCGTACCGGAATGTTTTCCATTACCAGGCTTCCGTAAGCCATCAACTCACCCAAAGCCCAGTCCAGCTTACCCTCTTCCAGAATCATCTTTTTACGTTGCTGCTGCAGGCGTACCGTTTTGCGAAAGAATTTTTTATCCTCCGGCAACGTTCCCAGTTTTTCTCCGATAAACAAAAGGTCGCTTTCCGATATGGAAGTTTTTACCGGTTTTTCCCAGTCCTGTTCGGTGGCTTTTTTAATGTTGCTCCAGGTTTCGTTCAGGAAATTGTCGATGGTGTTTGTTTCATGCGACTTTCCTTTGGCAAGATTTTCTTCAAGCTTTGCAATAAATCGCTGTTCGTTTTCGGTACAATAAGCAGCGGTTACCGTTTTTTCCCGAAGCAGCTTCTGCTTATAAATCTCGTATGGGTTGGGATGCTTTTCGATGGCTTTGTATAGGATAGGTTGTGTAAACCGGGGTTCATCCCCTTCGTTGTGGCCATATTTGCGGTAACCCAGTATGTCGATAAAAACGTCTTTGTGGAATTTGTTTCTAAATTCCATGGCCATCTGCACTGCATAAACCACCGCTTCGGCATCGTCGCCATTAACATGAAAAACAGGAGACAGTGTGGTTTTTGCCACATCGGTACAGTAAGTTGACGAGCGGGCATCCAAATAATCGGTGGTAAACCCTATCTGGTTGTTAACCACAAGGTGGATGGTTCCGCCTGTGGTATATCCGTTCAAATCCTGCATCTGTATCACTTCGTAAACAACACCCTGTCCGGCAATGGATGCGTCGCCATGCAACAGGATGGGAGCTATTTTATTGGGATCGTGCTGATAGGTAGCGTCAATAAGCGCCCGTGTGATGCCCTCCACCAGCGGGTCAGCCGCTTCCAAATGCGACGGGTTGGGTGCCAGCGTCAGCTTTACTTCGTTGCCTTTACTGGTTTTCCGGCGAACGGTAAATCCCAGATGGTATTTTACATCGCCCAGCAACCCCTCTTCATCAAACTCTTTGCCTTCAAATTCCGAAAAAACATCCTCGAAAGGTTTACGCATAATGTTGGTAAGCACATTGAGCCTCCCGCGATGGGGCATGCCGATAACAAACTCTTCAATACCCAACTCAGCCCCTTTCTCCATCACGGCATCCAATGCCGGAATCAACGACTCGGCACCTTCGAGAGAGAACCTTTTTTGCCCGGGAAACTTTTTCTGCAAGAAGTTCTCAAAAAACACGGCTCTCTCCAGCTTGGTGAGGATATATTTTTTTTCTTCGGCATTAAAATTGGGACGGTTGCGCGTTTTTTCAAAATGATTTTGTAACCA
The DNA here is from genome assembly GCA_964455635.1 of uncultured Lentimicrobiaceae bacterium. Taxonomy (GTDB): domain Bacteria; phylum Bacteroidota; class Bacteroidia; order Bacteroidales; family F082; genus B16-G9. The sequence continues at coordinate 1,515 of CAYVWX010000083.1, forward strand.
CTGAACCATATTCAGGTCGCGGATAAACATAAACTCAACCCCAATGCTGTTGCAATAGGTTTCTTCCAAAAAGGCAACAATATCTTTCAACTTTGCAACACCCATCCCGATTTCATTTCCGGCCTGAAACTCTTTTTCCAAATCGGTTTTGGTGAGGCCGTAAATTTCAATATCCAAAGTGGGTTTATAGTTGCGGCGTTTTCGTACCGGATTAGTCTTGGTAAAAAGGTGCCCCCTGCGACGATAATCGTTTATCAGGTTTATAACTTTAAACTCATCGGAAGTTTGTAACCCTGCCGTGGGTTTGGCGGGGTACGCTTTAAGCGCAAAATCAAACCCGTCGAAAAACTTGCGCCACTGCTCATCAACCGACTGAGGGTCAGATTTATATTGCGAATAAAGTTCCTCGATGAGATTGGGATCAATATTATTAAGGTAATTTAAATTATCCATTGTTATTGTGGTGAATTTGAACCAACAAAGGTAAAACTATTTTATGTTTATTTAGAATTATTTTCAATAATATATTTTTAGATGTTTTGGGGGCAAGATACAAACCGGCAAAAATCCATTACAGATTACATTCTTCTGCAAATTTATTTTATCAGCAGCTGTTTTTTTAACAAATTGGCAGCAAGGCACGAATGTACCGGCAGAATACCCAAAAGATCGCCCGGCTTGATGTTGTTTAAATATTTTAGAGGCATCTTAACAAGGCCGTGTTCTTGCGACAGGACTGAAACATAGGCGCCTGGAATGGCCTCTCCCCATCCTTTATTATGTATATTTACCACATATCCGTACAGCTTAAAGCCGTTATCGGCTTCAATGTTTTCCTTTGACAGGTAAACGGCACCGCCATATATCACAACCTCTTCTCTTTGAGGATGTACCGCAACTACCGGACAGGCAACCGCTACGGCAATATCATCAAGTTTACAGCTGCCGAGGTGGTATTGCATCACATCAAAATATACAAAATTGCCCGGGCGAATTTCATCAAAACCTGAACAGTTATCCATTATACTGCATGTGGGGGTGTCGCCATAGCTTGTTAGCAGATGAGGAAAATGACCAATATACTTTTGCTTCAACAGATTTAAAACCGTTTTTGCCGAATGGGCAATGGAGTGCATTTGAGCTTTGTTGTGTGTATGATAGCTGTGTCCGGCATGGGTAAGAAATCCCTTAAAAGTCAAATGTTCTTCTCCGGCAATAAAACTGATTATTTTTTCAATCTCGCCACTGTTAGCAGACAGTCCCGTACGGTGATATCCCGTGTCTATTTTTATAAAAAGGCCAACATCACATTTTAAATGCTTTGACAGCCGGCGCACAACATACTCCGATTCAACCAACAGGTTAAGAGTAACTTTTTCGGCCAGTTGATTAATGACATCTGATTCTAAAATATTTACCGGAAAAGCTATGGTGATATCATGCCAGCCGTGTTGTGCAAAAAAAGCTGCCATGCTTACCGACGAAACGGTTATTTTATGAATCCCAAAATTTTTGAAAATATTTCCGATTTGTATTGACTGGTGTGTTTTAAAATGCGGACGAAAAATAACTTTAGATACATTGGCTTTTTCAACCATTCTGGTAATGTTTTTCGCTACAATATTCGTATCAATTAGTAAGGTTGGTGTCGTAATTTTATTCATAGACCATCAATTTTTTAACCATCACAACATTGTGGTTGCGAAAAACCACCCAGTATATCCCCTTTGGTAAATTTACGGATACCGGAAAAATATTTTGTTCTCCGGCAGAGAAAAAACTCCTGTAAACGATTATACCGTAGATGTTTACAATTGTTATTAAGAGGTTTCCCGAAATATCACCATTTGTAATAATACTGAAATTTCCTCTGTTGGGGTTGGGCGCAATAACTAAACCGGGCGGTTTTGGCCGGCTGTGCTGTATGGAAGTGTAAACAGAATCGCTGCACACTGTTAACGAAAGCCCGTCATCATATCGTTGTCTGGCAGGAATTGTGCCCTGGTTAAGGGTGTTGGGATAACCGACGGATGGCCACGGGGTATTTACATCCCAAAAAACAGGTTTTGTGTTCAGATAATAAGACGAATCGGACAAATCAGTGGTTCCTGCGGGACGGGTAACACCTAAAATATTGTTTCCATATTGAAAATGATTGTTTCCGGTAAGAACATACTGACCGTAAAACATGCTGAAGTCAGTAGTTTCGTTTCCCACAAAATTTTGGCCGGAAGTTTCCAACAAATCGCTTGACGTCATGATAATGCCCCATAGTTCGGCTCTGTTTCTAAACAAAGTGTTGTAGGGTCCCGAAGGCCCCCAGTAGTGATCGATAATGATGTTTTGAACAATATTGCTTTCAAACAAATTGGCATAGGCATAATGGCCATGTAACGAAATATCGCCCGACAAGTCGTGTATAGGCTCGCTGCGAAAGGGGTCGCGTGAATAATTATAGGCAATAACATTGCCGTTGGCACCGGTTTTCACCATCATGGCATGGCGCAGATGACTAAAAATATTGTTGTCGATGATGCATTCGCTGCTATGGTGTGCCAACGTAACACCATAACCGTGCGTGGCAGCACCATCGTATTGAAAGGCATGATGAAAATAGGAACCGTCCACTTTAACCGACAGGCTTTTTGAAATATAAACATGGCTGCCAACACTGCTGTCGCTTTCAATTCCCGACAGGATGCAATTGCGCGCATACATAAAATTAACATTGTAGCTGCCGCCGTTCGGGGGTTCGTCAAGCCGTTTAATTTTTACACAACGAACTCCTGCATTTACAACAGGCACAACCTTTTGTATGGAAGGATGTAAAAGGGTGTCGTAATCTATTCGTAAGGGCGATTGCAAAAAAAGAGTATCCTCCGATACCGAATCAATTACCGTAATTTGTCCCACTGATTTTTCAGCCCACGATATGGGAACAACATCCCAGTCGCCATTGTTTTCCAGTATTTCTACAACATCACCTTTGGCAAATATAAAAGCCGAATCGGTAAATATTTTTGAGCTGTTTTTGTCGAATCCCCCGTCAATTAACACCCAATTACCGGTAGAGCTTCCGGAAATATTAATGGCATTCTGATTTTGTCCGTTAAAGTTGAAAAGCAGGGTTGTTAATGCTGACCCTTCTCCTTTAATTTCAATACTGTCCTTAAGTGTAACGGGAGCGTTAAACAGGTATATTCCTGCCGGGAAGAAAAGAACAGCAGCTTTACCTTCATTCTGTTCCAAAGCAAGTTCAACAGCTTGCGAATTGTCGGTAATCCCGTCATTGTTTCCCCCATAATCAAGAATATTTACTGCGTTTTGCGGTTCAGTAAATTTAAAATGGAGGTTGGCTTGGCCCCATTCTGCCCTTTTGTCGTCCGGAATAGTTTGAGCATTAACTTCCGAAAACAATAACAACAGCACTATGTATAATAAGGATCTCATTTTTTTAACGTTCTTTCAAAAGTAATGTAAAATAGTACTATTTTTACTTTTTACGAAAAATTGTGTTGGGGTTAGTCGAATATGCTTATGTTTTAATAAGTAGCAAGGTGATATTAGTAACGGATTACAGGATGAGCATTAAAACTTTCAATGATAAATGAAAAAACCTTTGGGGATTTCAGGTTGTCTGTACTAAGTTTGTTGAGGGAAAGCCTTTGAAAGTTGTTGTAAAACAAAAAATAGAAAATCAAATTATCACTGTGGAATTTAAAAACTATTCTACAGGATAAACAAAATTTTAAACAGATGAGAAAAATATTTTTATTGGCCGCTATTTTGGTTGTGTTTTTGGTTTCGTGCAGACAAGAAAAACCTAAAGAGGTTATCACCCAAAAAATACAGTATGATGTTAACATCAAAAGCCCCTCTCCCGACTGGGACTGGTGGATACAAAATATTGTGGGCCCCGATCGTGAAAAACTGGTGAACATGATTATGGACGGGGCGTTGTCGGGCAAGTTTCAGGCTTACGATTATTTTAACGATTCAATCACCCCTGCCGACATCAGCCTTATGCTGGCCGACACTTTTTATTTGACCTACAAACGAACCGTGCCGCCATACGATGATTACGACACCACGGTTATTATGAAAATAAATCGTAGTGATATTCAGCGTATTCGTTTTTTGGAAGAGTGGAAAATTGACCCTTCAACCATGCATTTTGAGAAAAAAGTCTTTGGGATAGGCCCGGTTGCCCGCCGCATCGACCTGCATGGTATTGAACGGTGGCAGCCTCTTTTTTGGATTTATACCGACAAGGATTTTATCAAGAGGCTTAAAAGCGAAGAATAATCTTTTAACATCCTGCGAAAAATTAACCGAAATATCCATGCGTATTTTATAATCTTGCAGGTGCATTTCGATCGCGTTTCCACATTTGCGGATTGGAAATGATATAATGACGAATGCGATTTAATTCATCATTATTACGGATAATGTGATCATAAAATCGTGGTTGCCAGGCAAAACCTGGTAAAATTTCACGGGATTTTTTTGTTACGGCGGATTTGAATTCACGAATCATATGGGATAATGACGTTTTTTTTGGCGAAATATTTGAAAAAAATTTGTTTTCGCCATGATAGAAACGTTGCGGTGCAACGTTTCTACACGG
>CAYVWX010000083.1:6241-12151 GCA_964455635.1 uncultured Lentimicrobiaceae bacterium
GCAACGTTTCTGCGATCATCATTATCAATTATCACAATCCCGTGAAAATGGTTGGGCATTACCACAAAATTATCCAAAAAAATATTGGGACGAATTTTTTCTGAAATCAACCATTCATCCCAAACAATTTTTCCAATAGGATTCAAAATCATTTTTTTATCCACAATCTCCCCAAAAAAATGATTGCGGTTTTTTGTTACAATGGTGACAAAATACGCACCGTTGGACGAATAATCGTAATTTTTTAAACGGGCGGAACCAATGCGGTATTTTCCGCGAAATTTTTCGACAGACATTTATTTGTAATTTCTTTGTTTAAAAATACGAATAAACAGGCATATCAGGCAAAATGGTTGACAAAAAGGGCTGAACCGATTGTTACATATAGCATTGTAACAAACCAATACCATTGAGGAAATTTAATTTATTCTTTAACAAATTTCCCGTAAAAATGCCCTTTTTCGGTTTGCAGATAAATGATGTAGATGCCGTTGTTAAGGCCGGAAAGGTTCACATGGTTGATGGTGTTGTTCATCAGCCTTCCGTTGCTAATTTCCACACCGGTGACGGTATAAACCTTGTAATGGATGTTTCCCGCCAATGCATGACAATCAATATTTAGTGCGTTGTGGGCAGGGTTTGGCCAAACGTTAATCAGTTGCGGCAGGCTGTTGTTGGTATTTACGGCTTCAATTTCATCGGGAAGCACCATCAAACTGTCATCAATGGCTTTTTGTTTGGCTTCGACAATACGATTGGTAACAATGTCCAGGGGGTTTGAACCGTCGTAGCTGCGTGCAAACACATAGGCTATGTCGAGCGGTTGTACATCGCCGGGTTTAAAGGTAAACGGCCCTGTGCTGATGACCCCTTTGCGGTCGCCGGGAGGATTAGCCTGTCCTGTACCATCGTTTTCTTCTGTCCAGCTAAAGCCCGGATCAATACCACCTGTTCCATAATGGCAGGTATCGCTGTTTCCGGGATACCAATAATTGAAATTTATTGGCTCGCCATTGTTAACGTTAACATGCCAGTGGGTTCCGTCCTTGTAGTTTCCATGCATGATATTGTAATAATCGGGAGCAATTTCCGGTATTGGGCCCGGATAGGCTACATTAGTCCAATAATAAAAAAAGCTCATTCCCCACCGTTCGTCGTCCACTACGCCGTTACCAAAATTGAGGCCGTTGATGCTTTCGTCGCATCCACCCGAAGGGTTATCGATATTATCAGCGTCCATGTATGGCCCGCCGAGCAAAACAATGCCTAAAGCAGGTAGTTTGTCGCCATAACCGGGGTAATTAACGCCGTTACTTCCCAACGTGTAGTCTTCATCAAAGTCGTCGCCATTGTAGGCAAGCATGGCACCGAGTTTAACATCGCTTCTTATGTAATCATCAAAAGCGTTTCCTTCGTCGCCATCTGCAAAATTACCAAAATAGGTATCATAATAGGTGGTGTCGGAGCGATTGTAAATGTCGTAATGTACAAAAACGGTGTTCCAAAGGGCTGAATCAGCCGCATCGTTAAAAGCGTACGCCATGCCGTGAATTTCGATACCCATGTTTCTTCCCTGACTTTCGGTGTGATAATCCCGCGCATCATTAAAAATAAAATAGACCGCCTCGTCACCTCGTATTAAAGGATAATCTCCCTGCATGGGTTCGTAAATACCATTGTTGTTCTTGTCGTAATAAGGAGCCAACTGAGCCGCCTCGCCGTTGGCAACATCACCGTTACCCGGCCATGTGGCAATCTCTTTTTTGGGTTCATATCCGGCATCCTGATAATGGTTCATGTGGTATTTGATGTCGTTTAAGGAAAGTTTCCAAACATGAATCCATTTTTCGTCGTATTGACTATTATAATTATTTGATACGGGCCCATACCAAAAATCGTCACCAACCTGCATATACCTGACGGCAGCAAGATGCAGGGAAGTATCACTGCCCGTGATACTGTTTCCGCCTATCCACAACGAAGAAGCAAACATGGCATGGATGCCGCTTCCTTTTGGGACTTCAAAAGCCGGGGCAAAAATACGGTTTCCATTGCCATTGCTACCTGAAAATATAAAATGGTTAAAAAGATATCCGTTGGCATTGATACCTGCTTTAATATTGTTAATATCCAGCGTGTTATAAAAAGTGCTGCTATCAATGTTAACAGCTGCCGGAACTGTGTTTTGAGCATTTAGGTTGATGCCTGCCAAAACAAGCATTGCAACCAGGAGGTAAAATGTTTTCATGGGTTTAGGTTTTAATTAAAAAAATTGAGAAATACCTTAAAACCACAAAGTTATTAAAAATTGATTGAATAGAAAAGTTTTTGTAACTTTTTGGAAAGCAATAAGGCAGTTTTACTTCACTTTTTCGGGAGCACCAACCACAATCACGATTTCGCCCTTTATGGTTTTGGTTTTAAAATACTCAAGCACTTCGGCAATGCTACCCCTTATATTTTCCTCGTGCATTTTGGTTAGCTCGCGGGAAACGGAGATTTTTCTGTTGTCGTCAAAAAATTCGGCAAGCTGGCTAAGCGTTTTAACAAGCCGGTGGGGCGATTCGTAAAGCACGATAGAATGAGGCAGCGTGGCAAGGAATTTTAACCTTGTTTGCCGTCCTTTTTTGTGGGGTAAAAATCCTTCGAAGAAAAATTTGTCGTTGGGCAGCCCCGAATTGACCAAAGCAGGCACAAAAGCAGTAGCTCCCGGCAGACACTCCACTTCGATATCTTTTTTAATGCATTCGTGCACCAACAGATAACCCGGATCGGAAATGGCAGGTGTTCCCGCATCGGTAATCAGCGCCATGGTTTCACCGCTCATAATCCGGTCGGCAAAAACAGCTGCCGTTTTATGTTCGTTAAACATGTGGTAAGCGTTCATTTTGGTATTTATTTCGTAATGCTTTAGCAGCTTTCCGCTGGTACGCGTATCCTCGGCCAAAATGGTATCCACCTCTTTTAAAACTTTTACAGCTCTATAAGTAATGTCTTCCAAATTGCCGATGGGAGTTGGTACAATGTATAGTTTACTCATGGTTAACGGTTTAATAACTGTTTGCAAAATCCCTTATCAGCTTAAAAAAGTCCACATATTTAGTATAAGGTACGTTGTTGTCGGTTACCGAATGGTATTCCAGATATTCTTTCCCTCTGGTATAGATAAAAATGGCTTTTACCCCTTTTTTATAAAAAGGACAATGGTCGCTGTTACAGGCCTCGCCACGAGCTTTTACTTCGGCAAGGTAGTGGTTACGGTTGTTTATGGAAACCATCTTTTTAAACAAGTTGTCATACACCTTGCCGTTTACCACGGTTATGCCTTCGCTACCTGTACCTATCATATCAAGGTTAATTAACAGCTTGATGTTTTTCAATGGAAATAAAGGGTGCTCAGTAAAATAGGTCGAACCCGTCAATCCGGCTTCTTCGCCGCTAAAGAGGATGAAAGCCATGCTGTATTCAGGAGGATGTTGTGCGTAATAGTGCGCCAAATCAAGCACCATGGTGGTACCGCTGGCATTGTCGTTTGAACCGGGAAAATATGCTTTGTTTCCCATCATACCCAAATGGTCGTAATGCGCGGTAAAAACAAGAAAAGTATCTTTAACGGCAGTTCCTTCGATATATGCTGCAACGTTTTGTGTTTGATAGTGGTTTTCAAATTTGTTATCGAAATTAATTTGAATGGTTTTAGCCGTTTCGGGGAGTTTGTGCTTGTCGATTTTCAGCCAAACCGAATGGCCGACTTCCTTTCCGTTTGAAACATGCCACCACGGCTGTTTCTCTTCAAGCAAAATGGCACCTATGCCCCAGGGTAAATCAATGCCATAGAGTTTTTTAAAGGTTTGTGATAAAACCAGGAAGCCCTCTTTTTTACCGCTGTTTTCTACAAAATTTACCAACTGTTCGGGAGTTGTAACCGAATCGGGTACCCAAATCAATGGAAAGTTCCCTTTTATTCCCGGCGACGAAAGGCTGATTACAAAATCTTTTCCCGGAACCATTTTCCGGTCGTCGATGTTAACAACTATCCTGCCGGGAAAAGTGTTGATGGCAAAACTGTATGGCTGATAATAGGTATCGGTAAAACTTTTTAATCCTGATTTTTTAAACTGAGAAGCCACAAATTTTGCAGCTTTGGCATCGCCATGTTTTACATAACCTCGCCCGTGAAACGATTTTGAGCAAAGTTTACGGTTGGTTTTTTTTACAAATTGCAAATCCTGTGCCCGGCCGGCAGAAAAGATAAAAACAGCAATAATAATGTTAATAAGGCGGAACATGGATTTGTAAATTTTGATGAAAATCAATTTTAAAACATCTTAAAGCTTATAAAACCGACGGTTTTCAAATCTGCGGGAATTATTTTACATAAACTTTTTTTCCAGCAGCTCTTTTAGCTTCAGATACGCATCAGAATCTTCAGCCCACTGATTTTGAACCTGTAACTCAAACAAAAAGGTGTTGGCACCTTCAAGTGTTTGCATACTATCCAGTTCATCCAGCGCATGATTGTATCTGCTTAAATCGCCATTAAAAAGTTCGTTAATCAATAAAAACTTCTCATTAATGCCAATAAACTTGCGAAGGTTGTTTTGCTTTTCGTGCGACAGTTTATCGGCCAGTGTTTTTGGTTTGTCGGCAGAAAGTTTGTCGGCAATGGTTTCGGGCGATGCCGAAAACAGGTCGGCCTGCGCCGGAGCAACTGTTTTTGTTTCTTCTTTAACCACCGGTGGTTCAGGCGGCCGGTTTTCAGGTGTTGTATCCGCAGGTTTTTCCTCTACGAATTTTTCCTGAGGCTGCTCAACTTCAAATTCAACGGTTTGTGCTTTTTCTTCTTTTGCAGGTTCGGTATTTAAAACCGTTTTCTCTATCTCAGGAGCAACAACAGGTGCTTCAGTATTTTTAGGATGGCCAATCTCTTCCTCCGAAGTCATAATGGTTTCTGCCTTTACAGCCTGTTTGTTTTTAATTAAGCGCTGTTTTTCAAGCTCCATGCTGTTGTCAATTTCATGATCGGGAACCTCGACAGGTTCAGGTTTTTTTATGTCAAAAACGGTAACCTTCGGCGTGGCTTCAACCGTGGGTTCGAGCTTTAACACCGAATCGTACATCGAAATAGCTTTTTGTTTTAGTAAATCAATGTCAAGCTGATGAATTTTAACATCAGGTTTCAGTTTTCTGATAAAGGTTCTTAAAGCAACCAGTTCAGTTTCAATTTGTAAAAGGATTTTTTCCTGTTCCATATAAATATACTTTCAAAGTTATTACATTTGCTGACTGGCAAAGTTACTATTTTTAGCAGTAACCTATTGTATTTATTCCTTTACCGGCAAAAAATATGTTTTTAGAAAAAGATAAAAATGCCAGCGACCGTACCGGCTGGATAGAAGTAGTTTGCGGCTCGATGTTTTCGGGTAAAACCGAAGAGCTGATACGGCGATTAAACCGTGCACGCATAGCCAATCAAAAAGTGGAAATTTTTAAGCCTGCCGTTGATACGCGTTACGACGAAGAGGATGTGGTGTCGCACAATGCCAATGCCGTTAAATCGAATCCTGTTCAAAATGCTTCGCAGATACTTTTTTATGATGAGGACTTTGAAGTAGTTGGAATTGATGAGGCACAATTTTTTGATGATGAACTGATAAACGTTTGTAACGAGCGGGCCAACAGAGGCAATCGAGTTATTGTAGCAGGTCTTGACATGGATTTTACCGGCAAACCCTTTGGGCCTATCCCCAAACTGATGGCCATTGCCGAGTATGTTACCAAAGTACATGCTATTTGCATCCGATGTGGTAATTTGGCGCAATATTCACATCGAAAGGCTAAAGATGATAAGCTGGTATTGCTGGGCGAAACCGATGCTTACGAACCGCTTTGCCGGAAATGTTTTATTGA
>CAYVWX010000084.1:0-12092 GCA_964455635.1 uncultured Lentimicrobiaceae bacterium
CGCTCCTCCGGAGCTTATAATCATGCTTCTGTGTGGCGACTTGCCGCCATGAATGTTTCATGTGTTAATCCCTGTCTTTTCATTCTGATTATGTATTTGACATTTTCAACGGTTGAAATATTCATTTTAAAAAATATTGTTGGTTAATATTGTTCATTGGTTGTATTTACAACTGTTTTTCAAGTTCATTGGTACGCTCAATAATTTTTTTTAAAGTTGCTACGGTTTGTTCAAGTTCCTGTTTGCCGAACCCCTTTTCAAGCTCATCTTTTATTTGAGCGAACCGGGGCATAATTAAGGTAAGACGCTCTTTACCCTGTTTGGTAAGATAAAGGCCTTTTTTACGTTTATCATCTTTCGAGCTGATACGGACTACCTTATGGTGATCCTCCAATACGCTGACTGCTCGTGTGATTGAAGTTTTGTCTTTGTTTATTGCATCGGCAAGATCCTTTTGGCTGATGCCTTCGTTGGCGTTGATAATTTTAAGCAATATGAACTGCTCAAAGGTAAGGTCGTAACCCTCTTTATGAAGTATTTTCGTAATCAAATTAAATAGCTTTTGGTGCGCCAGCGCCAGCCACTTTCCAAAAAATTCGTCCTGATTTGAGTTCATCATTTTAAAATAGATGTATATGCAACTAAATGGACGGCAAAAGTAATTTTTTATTACAATACCGGTAAAGTTTTTTCAGTCGGCATTTCAATATTTTCCAATATCCTCCGCTCAAAGCAGGAAGACGCAAACGATTATGAAAAATTACATCATACGGTTACCCCGAAATGTTTACTTTTGCCCCTCATTTTTTTATCTATGGCCAATATTAAAAAAGAGATTAGCAAGCGCAGAACTTTTGCCATCATCAGCCATCCTGATGCGGGGAAAACCACATTAACCGAAAAATTACTGCTTTACGGTGGTGCCATTCAGGTGGCCGGGGCTGTTAAATCCAATAAAATTAAAAAAACCGCCACTTCCGATTGGATGGAAATAGAGCGGCAACGTGGTATTTCGGTAGCTACTTCGGTAATGGGTTTTGAATACAGCAACACTAAAATCAATATTCTCGACACTCCCGGACACCAGGATTTTGCCGAAGACACCTTCAGAACCCTTACTGCCGTGGACAGCGTAGTGGTGGTAATTGATGTGGCCAAAGGGGTTGAGCCTCAAACGGAGAAACTGGTAAAGGTGTGCCGTATGCGGAACACGCCTGTTATTGTGTTTGTTAACAAGCTCGATCGTGAAGGAAAAGATGGCTTTGAACTGATGGATGAGATTGAGCAAAAGCTCGGCCTTCGGGTTACCCCTTTAAGCTGGCCCATAGGTATGGGGAGTTCATTTAAAGGCGTTTACAACAACTATTTTAAAAAACTAAACCTGTTTACTCCCAACAAGCAGGTGGTGGAAGAGAGTGTTGAGTTTACTAACATTAACAGCCCCGAACTGGAAGATTATCTTGGCGACAGCGCAGCCCTTTTACGTGAAGAGGTTGAGCTTTTTAGCGGGGTTTATCCGGCCTTTGACAAGCAACAATATTTAAACGGCCAACTCTCACCGGTGTTTTTCGGCAGTGCGTTAAATAATTTCGGTGTTAAAGAGTTGCTGGATGCTTTTATTCAAATTGCCCCTACCCCATTGGGACGTGAAACGGAACAGCGTTTTGTAAATCCTGAGGAGGAGTCTTTTTCGGGTTTTGTGTTTAAAATCCATGCCAATATGGACCCCAATCATCGCGACCGCATTGCATTTGTAAGAGTGGTGTCGGGGACTTTTAAACGAAACACACCTTATCTTCATACCCGTCATAACCGGAAAATAAAATTTGCAAGTCCCACTGCTTTTATGGCTCAAAAAAAATCAATCATTGATGAGGTTTTTCCCGGCGATATTGTGGGGCTGCACGATACCGGTAACTTTAAAATCGGCGACACCCTTACCGAAGGCGAGATGTTAAAATTTAAAGGTATCCCCAGCTTTTCACCCGAGCTGTTTAAATATGTCGAAAATGCCGACCCCATGAAATCGAAACAGCTTGCCAAGGGGCTTGATCAGCTTATCGACGAAGGTGTAGCGCAACTTTTTACAGGCAAGCACACCGGACGAAAAATTATCGGAACCGTGGGTGCCCTCCAGTTTGAAGTTATTCAATATCGTTTGTTACACGAATATGGTGCCAGTTGCCGATATCAGCACATTACGCTGTATAAAACAGCCTGGTTTATAAGTGATAACAAAGAGCAGCTCGAAGATTTCAGAAAACGCAAAGCCAACAACATTGCCCTCGATAAAGAGGGACGCGAAGTATTTATGGCCGACACCCCTTTTGCCCTCCAAATGGCACAGGATAAATACAAGGATATTAAATTTTATTTTACTTCGGAGTTTAATGCTGCCCCGGCTGATTAATTGTTTGTAATTTTCCTGTAAAAACATCCACAGGAGTAAATGAAACATCTACAATCATTCAAGATTAGTAAATTCGCTGCTATTTCACTTAAGTATTACGAATTTACAAGGTAAACTTTACCATCCTTTTCGTTTTCACAAAATTTAACGGTTCTAAACAGCTACGAATACTTTATTTAGAGTGCGATTAAAAATAGATTTCGCTACATTTGCTTCTGTTTAAAAATTATAATACTATGGTTACCATTTATCACAACCCACGTTGTAAAAAATCACGGGCAGGGCTCGAATTTTTAAAAAGTAAAACCGGCGATTTTACCATCGTTGAATATCTGAAGAACCCCCTTACGGAAAAAGAACTTGCGGGGTTATTGATGAAACTCAATAAAAAACCTGTGGAGATGATTCGTACGCAAGAGGCTGTTTACAAACAGAATTTTAAAGGTAAAACATTTACCGACGAAGAGTGGATAAAAATCATGATTGAAAACCCGAAATTGATAAAAAGACCAATTGTTGTTAAAGAGAACAAAGCGGTTTGGGGCGACCCGGCTGAGAATATAAATGAGTTGTTTTAATAAAAAAATATTGCTATGGAATACAGAATAGAACATGACACCATGGGTGAAGTAAAAGTACCTGCCGATAAATATTGGGGTGCGCAAACACAACGCTCTAAAATGAATTTTAAAATTGGCCCGGAAGCGTCGATGCCACACGAAATTATTGAGGCTTTTGCCTATTTGAAAAAGGCTGCTGCCATGACCAATGCCGAGCTGGGTGTTTTGCCCCGCGAAAAAGCCGATGTCATTGGACAGGTTGCCGACGAAATACTGGAAGGAAAACTAAATGGAAACTTTCCGCTTGTTATTTGGCAAACAGGGTCAGGCACCCAGTCGAATATGAATATGAATGAGGTAATTGCCAACCGTGGCCATGTTATTAAAGGGGGTTCGCTTACCGATAAAGAAAAATTTCTTCATCCCAACGATGATGTAAATAAATCACAAAGCTCCAACGATACTTTTCCTACAGCCATGCACATTGCCGGATACAAGATGATTGTTGAGAACACCATTCCCGGGGTGGAGATGCTGCGCAATGCTTTGGATGAAAAAGCAAAGGCTTTTGCCGACGTGGTAAAAACAGGCCGTACCCATTGGATGGATGCTACACCGCTGACATTGGGTCAGGAGTTTTCGGGTTACGTGGCTCAGCTTGACTATGGTTTAAAAGCTTTAAAAAACACATTAAGCCATCTTTCGGAACTGGCGCTTGGCGGCACTGCCGTAGGGACAGGATTAAATACTCCGAAAGGTTATGCCGAAAAAGTTGCTGAAAACATTGCCAAACTTACCGGATTTCCTTTTAAGACAGCACCCAACAAGTTTGAAGCCCTTTCGGCCCACGATGCAGTTGTTGAGTCGTCGGGAGCTTTAAAGCAATTGGCTGTCAGCCTGATGCATATTGCCAACAACATCCGTTACCTTGGTTCGGGTCCTCGTTGTGGTATCGGTGAAGTAAATTTGCCTGCCAACGAGCCGGGTTCATCTATAATGCCAGGAAAAGTTAATCCCACTCAAAATGAAGCTTTAACCATGGTTTGTGCTCAGGTTATTGGTAATGATGCTGCTATTACAGCCGGTGGCATGCAGGGACATTTTCAGCTTAATGTTTTTAAACCGGTTATGATTGCAAACCTGTTGCAATCAGCACGTTTACTGGGAGATGCATGCGTGTCGTTTACTAAAAACGCCATTGTTGGTGTGGAAGCAAACGCAGAACGTATCAAACACCACCTCAATAATTCGTTGATGTTGGTAACGGCACTGAATACACATATCGGTTATGAAAAAGCTGCTAAAATTGCAAAAAAGGCTCATAGCGAAGGCACTACACTTCGTGAAGCTGCCCTTGCTTTAGGCTTTTTAACCGATGAAGAGTTTACCGAGTGGGTTGACCCGTCGAAAATGTTGGGCAGCCTGTAGCTGACAAGTTTACTCTCTCTCTTAATTTTTATAAAAACCACGGTTTGCAAAATATGCTTTTGTGTCCCGTGGTTTTTTTTATTTTCTTATTAAAGCTTTAAAGTTAATTCCAAGCAAGCATTCAACTCCACCAACATACAAAACTCCTTACTTTGTCTTTTATCTTTTATCTTTTTTTTCCGCCTTTCGTATCCGCCTGCCCGCAAGCCACTGCTTTCGACACGAAAGACGAAGCTACCTTCTACCTTCTCATTTCTCTGCCTTCTCTCTCAAATTAAACACCGACAAAGCAAAACGCCCCATAAAACAACACCGTTAAGTCTTTCTCTTTTTCTTTTTGGCAGCCGGAAAAAGCACGTTGTTTAAAATTAACCGGTAGCCGGCTGAGTTTGGATGCAAATTAAGATCGGTAGGCGGATCACCTACAAGATGTTGATAATCTGCAGGATCGTGGCCGCCGTAAAAAGTCCAAAACCCTTTTCCCAACTCTCCATGGATGTATCTTGCTTCATTGGCCGATTTTAGTTCGCCCATAATAATAACATTCGATTTGATAACCTTTTCGTTAAAAGCGGTTGTTTGCCCCATAAATCCTTTAATAATTCTTTTATGATCCTGCGTAAGCATGGTTGGGATTACATCCCATTTGGCAGAAAAATCAAAAAGTGTAAAATAATCGTTTTTTTGATTAATGCTGCGCGAACGTGTACTGGTTACATCGATATCCGAGATTTCGTAAACCATTGGATTGGTAACGATTTTAAAATTTTTAAAGGCCAAACAGGGTGTATAGTCAAGTTTTTGCTGTGCGTTGGGATCCATCGGATCACCATCGAACATAACATCGCAAATATCGGTATTATGAGCAGCCAACGCCACATCATAACTGTCAGCAGCCGAGCACATGGCAAACAGATAACCGCCTCCCAGTACAAAGTCGCGGATTTTTTGAGCAACAGCCAATTTTAGCTTCGACACCTTTTGATAACCAAGCGAATGAGCCATCTCTTCTGCGGCTCTCACATTTTCTTGATACCAGGGATAATTCCGGTAGTGCGCCCAAAATTTCCCATACTGTCCCGTAAAATCTTCGTGATGCAGATGTAACCAATCGTAGGTGGGCAAAACGCCGCTTAAAACCTCCCGGTCGTAAATAACATCGTAGGGAATTTCGGCATAGGTTAACACCAGGGTTACGGCATCATCCCACGGTTGTTTGTTTTTGGGTGAATACACGGCAATACGCGGAACCTTGTTCAATTTAACAATTTCCATATTAACATCCGGCCGTGCTATTTCCTGCCTGATGGATGTTGCCTGTGCGTTTGAAATGACCTCGAAACTTACATTCCGTACAATACACTCGTTTTCAAATGATTGATCATAAGAAATTAAATAGCTTCCCCCGCGATAATTTAAAAGCCACTCTACTTCCACGCCTTGTTGCAGTACCCAAAAGGCAATGCCATAACTTTTTAAATGATTGGTTTGGGTGTTGTCCATCGGTATCAGCAAATAGGTTGCTCTGGCCGAAAAACTTATGATAACAAGGAATAAGAATGTGAATATTTTAAGTTTCATATATGATAATCAATTTAATACAAGCTAATCTGTCAATCTGCCCCCTTCTTTTTAAGGCAATGCAAAAGTAGTAAACATTATTACGTCAGGTTTAAAACCGCAAGAATCTTATGAATTGTCTGGTCTGAAACTTTCCCTCTTAGCAGGCTAACCGTTTGATGAATAATTTCAGGGGTGTGTTGGTCTTCTACAAGTCTGAAAAGGTGCTTTTGTGCCGTGGGTACAATGGTGTCAGCCGGATAGTCTGCTTCCTGTAATTTTTCGCCGGCACGCATGCCAATGTAACGGAGCGGTATTTTTTTTCCCCGATTGCTCAATCATTTCCTTTGCCAAATCAACAATAGGGGTAGAAGGCTTATTGTTGATAAAAATATCGCCATGATTACCGTTTTCAAGTGCAAAAAGCAGCTCGTGAGCAGCTTCCCGAGGTGTGATAAATTTTCTCGACATACGAGGATCGGTAATGGTAATGGGCGCATTTTTTTCTATCTGTTGCTTAAAAATACGGCTTACCGAACCTTTACTTCCGGCTACATTGGGCAGCCTTATGGATATTGTTTCGGGTGGCTCAACATACTGTTTTACATACGCCTCGGTTAAAAACTTGCTGATGCCGGTTACCCCTTTAGGGTTTCGTGCCAGGTTTGATGATGCTGCAAGAAATTTTTCCACACCAAAACGTTTTGCCGTTTCCAGCAGTTTAACGGTTGCTAAAAAGTTTGCTTTAATTGTTTCTTCCGGATATTCCTCTCCCTGCTTAAACCTTGCCAAGGCAGCCAGATGTATTATTAAACGAGGGTTGTTGTTTTCAAAAATATCCTGGTAAGATGACGGATGCAATAAATCAGCAGTAGCAATTGAGATTTTTTCATCGGAACCATATAACTCTCCTGCTTTCTCCATATCGCGGCAGCAGACAATAATTTTGCTGCAGATATTCTTTCTTAAAAGATGATTGACAAGATGTTTTCCAACAAAACCACATGCACCTGTAATCAGGATTGTTTTTTCTTTTTGGCTGGTCATGAGACAAAGGTAAAAAATGTATTCATGATGAAAAAATAAGTAGCAATTGTAAAAACTTTTGAACAACTATAAAAATGACCACAAATGACTACAAATGACCACAAATGACTACAAATATGACTACAAATGACCATAAATGACCACAAATGACCACAAATGACCATAAATGACCATAAATCACTATCAATGACTATCAAACAACCAATACAATCTAACCCATTTAAACTTATTCATACCTAAGTGCTTTTGACGGCAAAATTTTGTTGATATACCAGGTAGGGATAAGCAGAATCAACAGACTTATTACCAGCACCCCAGCATTTAGCAGTAATAACTGTGCCAGGTGAAGTTCAACAGGCACGTAATTTACGTAGTACGATTGAGGATCTAAATGAAAAACCCTGAAGTGCAGCTGAATAAAATAAAACAGCAATCCGAGTATGTTTCCCCAAAGCATCCCTTTCAATACAATATAGGCAGAGCGGAAAAGAAAAATACGGCCAATGGATTTGCCGGTCGCACCCAATGCTTTTAATAAACCCACCATCGAAGTTCGCTCGATGATTAATATCAACAGCGTGGAAATCATGGTAATACCCGCTACCAAAATCAGCAAAATTAAAATAACAACAACATTCATATCAAGCAAATCGAGCCAGTTAAAAATTTGCGGGTACAAATCTCTGGCCGAAACAATGTTTAAATCGTAAGGTATATCGTGATAAATGGCATCAGCGGTTGACTTCCATTTTTCAGGGTTGTAAAGCGTTATTTCAACGGTTCCCACTTCGCCGGGTTTCCAGTTATTCAGCTTTGCTACCACATCTAAATCGCCAACAATGAGGCTGCCGTCAAAATTTTCAAGTCCTGTATTATAAATTCCACTAATGGTAAATTTACGTCCCCGGGCAGTCTGTTCATTGTTATTAACAAACCAAATGCGAATGTTGTCGCCGGTTTTCAACTTTAGTTTATCGGCCAGCATTTTTGAAATCAACACTTCATAATCCCGTTTTTTGGTGAGCTCTGGAATTCTGCCGGAGACCAGGTTTTTTGTTAAAAACGACCAGTCGTAATGGGTATCAACACCTTTTAAAACAACCCCCTGAATTTGATTGTCGGTTTTTAAAACACCTCCTTTCCGGGCAACATATTGGATGTGCTTTACGTTAGATAATGTTGGCAGAAGTTTAATAAAATCACGATTAATATTTAAAGGTTGCTCCTCCAGCGATTTATTGTTATCGAAAGGAACAATTTGCAGGTTGGCCGTAAAACCCATAACTTTGTTGCTGATAGAATGTTTAAAACCTACCACAATGGCTATGGAAGCAATCATAACCGCAAGCCCGAGCGCAATACTGATATAGGAGATTTTTATAACCGGCTGAGAAAAAGATTTCCCATTTTTTGAAGAAATGTGCCGTGCTATAAAATATTCAAAATTCACCGTGTTGTTGTTTTTGCAATAAAAGTTTAGGTTTCTTTGCAAAGATATGAGTTCTGTAATACCTGTAATTGAATATGAACATTTTTATAAAATTTATCACGTCCGGTTTTAAGTCGAAGAACATCTTCCGTTTCGTCATTATTCCCTTCTCTATACTGGTACTAATGCTTGGTTACAGTCCGGTTGTGTCGCAAAACACAAAACCTGTTCTGGTTGATTATAAAAGCATTACAACAGGAGCACAGCAATTAAACCGTTACCTGCCATTGCTTAACAATAAGCGGGTTGCCGTTTTAGTTAATCAGGCATCACGAGTTGGCAATACCTCATTAATCGACACCTTGCTTTCAATGAAAGTAAATTTAGTTAAAATATTTAGTCCCGAGCATGGTTTTAAAATAAGTAAAGATGCCGGCGAAAAATTTGGGGCAGAAAAAGAAATTTCTTCCGGACTTTCCATTATATCGTTGTATGGGGAAAAGAAAAAACCCGATGCCGATGATTTACAGAATGTTGACATTTTACTCATCGACCTGCAGGATGTGGGTACGCGGTTTTATACCTATATTTCAACCATGAGTCTGGCCATGGAGGCATGTGCTGAAAATGGAGTTAATGTGGTGGTTTTAGACAGACCGAACCCCAACGGTTATTTTGTTGACGGGCCGATACTTGAAAAAAAATACTGCTCGTTCGTAGGTATGCATCCCGTACCGGTAGTGTATGGCATGACCATCGGCGAATATGCGTTGATGGTTAACGGCGAAGGCTGGCTAAAGAGAGGTGTCAAGTGTAATTTAAAGGTGATAAAACTGAAAGGGTATCGCCACAATATGATTGTTAAATTGAACGATGCTCCATCGCCAAATCTGCCCGACTGGAAATCGGTTTACCTTTATCCGTCGTTGTGTTTTTTTGAGGGAACGGTGATTTCGGTGGGGCGTGGCACCGAATTACCATTTCAGGTTTATGGTTATCCCGATGCTGCTTTCGGAGCTTTTACATTTACTCCCCGAAGTATGCCGGGTAAGAGTAAGTATCCTAAATGGCAGGGTACCTTGTGCCATGGTAAATCGCTTGTCGCTTATGCCAACAATTTTAAAAATAATACGGCGTCCATTAATCTATCCTGGCTTATGGAAGCATATAAAACAATGCCGGACAGCATTACCTTTTTCAATCATTATTTTGAAAAGCTCGCCGGCACCCATAAACTTCGCGAACAGATTATTGCCGGTAAATCGCCAAATGAAATCAGAGAATCGTGGAAACCTGCATTGGAAAAATTTATGCTAATCAGAAAAAAATATCTTCTGTACAAATAAGATTTCTTTCTTGTAAGAGTTTTAGGGGAAATAATTTGATGCCCGGGAGGCAGCATTGTGCGTTTGCGAGTGAAGAATCTGTCATGGAGTTTTGATATTTTGAATTTGGTTCTTATTTGTTATTTGCTTATTGTTTTTTGAGATCTATTATTGAGAATTGTTCATTCTCCAATATTACACAATTATGGCCAGCAGGAACCGAAAGCGAGGAAAAGCAGAGGGGAAAGAACGAGGGAATGAAAATTTTTGATGATACCGCAGGATTACAAATCCTGCTGAGCTTGTGGGGCAAAAATCATGACAAACCTAAAGCGCTGTTTATCAGGTGTTTTCAAAATTATGAACAGATAAAAAATACAAAAAAAGGCCGTTCCGCAAAGAACGACCTTTTATAATTTCAAAAAAACAAACTATTTTCTCGCCCTGCGGGCAGAGTAGTTAATTTTTAATGCACTCGATTTTCTCAACTCCTGTTTAACATCGGTTACAATACCCATTTTGGTGCTTTCGTCAACTTTTAACGAAGTGGTAATTTTGTTTCTGTCGGCTTCGTTACGTGCCTGACGTTCACGGGCAACAAATTCACCAATATCTTTAACCGTAGCAAACTGGTCGTCGAGCTGAATTCTCGAATTATCACCATACAAACGATGGTTAATAGGGGGCCCGATAAGTATATAACTCACCAACGATTTCTTTTCCAGCTTTTGAATCTGACTGGCTTCGGGAACTTTGGTTTTTACCTTAGGGCTGGTTTCACGCATGGTAGTTGTTACCATAAAGAAGAAAAGCAGCATAAAGATAATATCAGGCAACGACGATGTATTAATCGCACCTGCTTCTTTTTCCTTTTTTACTTTAAATCGTGCCATATTATTCTCCTCCTACGTTTTCGGGTTCAGCTTCGGAAATTGGTACAGGAACCAGCTTGTTAATAATTTTAACTTTTTTCGGATCAACAAGTTGGTTATATTTTACCCCATACATCTGCATCGATTTCTGGTCTTTCATTTCATGAAAAGCTTTGGCCAGTTCATCCTGCACTTTAATATACATCCCATACGATGTGCCCCGGTCGTTTTTAAGTGATATTACCCCTTTTGAAAGCATTACCTCTTTATTAAGTTCTTTAATAAATTTCGGTTTAACTTCAGGATACTTTGGATTGTTAGGATGCAAAGCCATAAAATCTTCTACTTTGGCTTTGAGGCTGTTAACATCACCACGCTCACCGTCTATTAAAAGTAAGTCATGGCTGTTAACAAGAATCTTAAGTACATTCCTGTCGTTAACTTCCACATCATCCTGATTTTTTTCCACAGGCGGGGGCAGTTTTCTAATAATACCGGTATCAACATCCATTGTTGTTGTTACAAGGAAAAAGATAAGCAATAGGAATGCTATATCCGCCATGGATCCTGCGTTGATTTCCGGTGTTGCTCTTTTTGGCATATTGTTGTTTCCTTATTATTTGAATGCTTTAACTACAGAAGAATAAAGAATTACCAATACGGCAATTCCAAAGGAGATATAGGTGGCATATAATCCCATGCCTACCAATTTTGAGGTTGTTGCACCAATTTTAAGTTCTTCCAACTGAAGTGATGTAAATTGATTGCCGGCGATAGAATAGGCAATTCCAAATACTATTGCAAACAGTACCAAGCTGATACCCATCATAGCAGCACCTTTTGGATTGGAAGCCAGATTAAAAATGGCACCCAGAATTGTAACTGCAGCAGCAACAACAATAAGTGCAATTCCCAGATTAATAAGGGTTTCTTCCGACAGCGACCCTAAATAGAACAGAGCACCTGCTATAGCCCCTATTGCCATTAGTGCTATCAGCACCCATTTTGTTATTTTATGAATCTTATCTATCATGATAATTATTTTTTGGCGTAATTCGATAACATATCAATGAAAGAGATTGAGCTGTCTTCCATATCACTTACCAAACCATCAATTTTTGAAATGATAAAGTTGTAAAAGATTTGAAGGATAATAGCAACAATCAAACCGAAAACGGTTGTTAACAACGCCACTTTAATACCCGAAGCAACAACGGTAGGCGAAATATCACCGGCAGCGGCAATATCGTCAAAAGCCTGAATCATACCAATTACAGTACCCATAAAACCAAGCATAGGTGCCAGGGCAATAAACAACGAAATCCAGCTTACACCGCTTTCCAGTTTGCCGGTTACTACGCTGCCGTAAGCAAGAATTGCTTTTTCCACATCGTCCATGCCATTGTCAAAACGGTTAAGGCCTTCGCTAAAAATACTTGCAACAGGGCCGCGCGTGTTTCT
>CAYVWX010000085.1:0-11951 GCA_964455635.1 uncultured Lentimicrobiaceae bacterium
AAAACTATTCCACAGGGGTAATTTGATAATTTGTTTTTTGTTTTGTCATGATTTTTCGATTCCGCCCTGAAAGGGCAATTTATTTCAACAAAAGGCACCGCCTTTTGATTTTCAACTAAATTTATCATGCGCCCTGAAAGGGCAGCATAAATATCGCAGCTTGTAAACAATCATGCTTGTGTGTGTTTTTTTTCCGACATGGATGTTTCATCTTATTATTCTTTGTGCGTATTTTAACCGTTGGTGGCAATGGTTTTCAACCGGTTTTCAAAACTCTATTTTTATCAAAAGTAATTTTTATTTGAAAATAAAAAAGCCATGCTTCAATTTTTATTTAGGCATGGCTTTTTGTGGATGTTAAAGCCGGTGAGTTGTTTTTTGTTTATGATTAACAGCACCGGCAAATGTCAGGCAACGGTGTTATTGCCGGATAAGCTTAAAGGCTCTGTTACCCGGCGTACTTTGTACATCTAAAATATAAAGTCCCTGAGGCAAGTCGGGAACTGTCAGACTTACTTTGTCGGTATTAAACGGTTTTATTTGCTTGAAAAAGACGGTTCGCCCCGTAACATCTTTCAGGGTTAATTGTAGCCGGCTCTGTTGAAGCTTCTGCGGAACAAACAAGTTGATATGGTCTCTGAAAGGTGTGGGATAAACCGTTAAGGCTGCCAGTGCCGAGCTTTCCTGAATGCCGATTGGATGGCCTCCGTAAATAAGTTCGCCGTAAGTATCCGAAGCATCCTGTCCATCGTTATGAGCATAATACGATATTTTAATATGCCCGTACAATTCGTGGTATTTGGCAGGTAAACGCACATTGCCAATAAAATGACCGTTTTTAACATCCATGCAGTTCATGGTTAAAACACTGTCATACAGTGTAACCTCTCTTACCGGATCCTGTTCACCTTCGATGGTCTCCTTAATGTAAGGCATGTCATAAACGGTGGCTCTTATTTTTCCGGTAAAATTGTCCACAGTATTTCCCGAGGCATCAACAATATTTCCTTCTATGGAAAGCAACGAACCGGGTAAAATGGTGTCGTTAAACAAAGTAACCTCTTCGCCGTTGATTTTTGTGGTTTGAACACTGTTAACGGGCCAAACGGGTTTTAAAGCCGGGTCACCTAAAAACGACCATACCATCCGGTTAGCAGGAAGTAAACTGACAGCATAAGCATAGGCATCGCCAAAGGTTTTGTCTTTATGAGACGAGTCGAAAAGGTATGAAACAAAAGCCTTGTTCAGCTTGCGATTTACACTGCCATATCCCGGTGCCGTGTTGCCGACAGAAACAATGGCTCCTCCATTTGGGTTTAAAACAAGTGCCTTATTAACAGATTGTTGAGAGGGGTCGTCAAACTTTGCGGTTCCTCCCGAAGCATTGACCCATACGGGATAAATGTTGCTGTTCTCAAGTGCCATGGCATCTCCTACAGTAAAAACACCTTCGGAGGTTAGTCTCTCAGGGCCGCCACTACCGGTATAGTTAACGTAAAAAACACCGTCGTTGAGCATATTCAACAGTTTTGATTTTACTTGCGGGTAACCGCCGTTTACAGCCGGAAAAAGACTCAGGTACAGCTTGGTTTGGTTTAGGTTAAAATCAATGTCCAATAAAGAGTCGGAAATAAAATCGGAATCCATCATAAAAAGGTTGTAAATCCCGTTGTCTGCCATAATAACCGCTTTGTTTTTCCAGGTAGTAAGCCTTGAGCTTGTGTGATACGACAAAATTTTATCAACAACACCATCGGCCTCTTCTTTGCTGCTTACCGGTATTCGTCCAACGGGTATAAACTGATTATTTATTGTTGTAAAATAGGTGTCGTTTGCATAACTGTTGATAAGGCTGTGCGAATTTTCGGTTTCGTAGGAGGGAACCTGATTGGTTTCGGGAAATAAAATGCCGCGATAGTCGAAAGAGGCAGGGCCAAGCAGTAAAACGTATTTCATTTCTACTCCTCCCTGTTGCGATTTTAGTTTTTGTGCAATAAAATTACGGATAGCCGTAGGGTCTTTCCTGCCACCGGAAAATTCGTTGTAAATATTCTGAATAAAAAATATACCGAAAAGCAGACTATCGTTTATTGCATGATAAGCAGCGAGTTGTATAGCGGCATCTCTTAATTCATTGTTGGTAATAATAATCAACCCGGGGGTTGCCATGCCGATGAGATTTTCGTTGGGAATGTTGCCGATTAATTCGGGTTGGAGAAAATCATTGCCGTTTTCGCGGGTACTGTTAACCAATTTGCGGGTGGAGGCTTTTGAAGCGGGCTCTATATTTATCAGGTAATAGTACCGGTTGGGCCGGTTGTCGATAAAACTTAGCGTGTTGTTGTTAAATCGTGAGGTTATTAAGGCAACATTCATAGGGTCGGTTACATCCCATATAAGGTTGTTTGCCTGCGTGTTGGCTAATGTGTAGTAAAAAATTTCTTCGCCGCCTGCTTCATGGCTTTTTATGCTAACGGGTTTGTATGGGTCGGCCATAAAAGGCTCGCTGTTCAGGTTTAATTCAAAATAATTGAGGTAAACAAAAGCCGAATCGTTGGGCCGGTTGTAAACAAATTTAATATCAAAACGGTTTTCAATGCCTGATAAGTCGATGGTGTCGCTTTGTAAGAAATAGGTGTTTATAGGACTTCCGGTGCCAATGGTTTGGATGGTATCAACGGGATTGCCGTTAACATAAACAATAAAGGGGCTTTTTGCCGTATCGTTGGAGGCTATTTGTAAATACATTTTGCCACCTTTTATTTCATAATCGGGCAGGTCGATTGAATAACTATGCTCTGTGGTATCGGCAAACAATTCGCCAAGCCAGGTGCGGCCGCTGTGCATTGGGTTGTATAACTCTTTTTCGTGCACCATGGTGAAGGTGAGCTGTTTAATGGTGTCGGTGGGTGTGAGGTTGTTGTTGTCGATGGTTTCCAACCGTTTGGGGTTGCTGTCGTCGGTTCGCAAAAAATAATACACTTTGTTGGTGTACGGATTTAAAATATGCCGGTAAGCATCCGTTTTCTTGTTGTATTGCCAGGTTACCGGGCCCTGTGCATAAAACAGTAGAAAATCGCCTGCATCAAACAAGCCGTCGCCTCCGTCTTCTACATCAATAGCCATTTTTTGCAGGTCATAAATAAAATCAGGAGTAAGTACCTCCGGTAACGGTTCTGCCGGAAACCCGTACAGATTGAGGTTGTCAGAACTAAGATGGGAAACATCTACCCCCATGCTTTGTAAATCGGAATAGGTAAGCTTGTAAATGCCGGCCTGACTGGTTGATACTTTTACCCAGTTTCCTTCCGACAATACCGAATGATTTTGTGCAATGGACATGGTTCCGAAGCATGCCAACACAACTAAAAACAAAAAGTGTTTCATTTTGTTAAAGAATTTGTTAATAATATGTTGATTAAAAGGAGGTAGAGGGTTGTTTCATTGTTTTAATAACGTGACATTTGTTATTTATTGTGTTTTTTAGTCGGTTTTATTAAAAAATGTTAAATTAAAATTTTTAGAAATTTGATATTCAATATTTTAACCTTTTAATTCTTTGATTGGGTGAGAGAATCCGGGATGGTAAGAATGTGGAAATTAAGGGGGGAGGTGATTTTATAGGGCTTGATTGCTGTTTTGTATTCAAACTAAATTAAGGGATTATCCGGTGGATTCCGGGCGGATAGGTGCGGTTGATGATGTTAACTATTTTTTGGTAATCGTTTTCGTTGTTTACAAAATCAATACGGTTGGTGTCGATTATTAAAACACGTTGGCTGTTAGGCTGTTGCTTAAAATATTCAAAATAACCTTCCTGAATTTTATCGAGGTATTCGTTTTCAATAGACATTTCATAAGGACGGCCCCTTTTGTGGATGTTGGCCTGTAGATTGGGGGTTTCCAAATACAAATAAACCAATAGATCGGGTTTTGGAATCTGGGTAAAAATAATATTGAAAAATTTGGTGTATAGATTATACTCGTCGGGGGGTAGTGTTTTTTTAGCAAATATCAACGATTTAACAATGTAATAGTCCGAAATGGTAAAATCTTTAAACAAATCCTGCTGTCCCAGTTTGTCTTTAAGCTGCTGATATCGCGAAGCTAAAAAAGTCATTTCCAGTGGAAAAGCATATTTGTCGGGCTCTTTATAAAATTTGGGTAAAAAAGCATTGTCTTCAAACTCTTCCAAAATAAGCTTGGCATTAAAATCGTTGGCAATGCGCGTTGACAGCGATGTTTTACCGGCGCCTATATTTCCTTCGATGGCTATAAAATTATACTGCATTTATTTTTTAATTAACAAGCTTTACCATTGAACTGTCGTTACATTCAGCCAACAATTCCTTTTGATTTTTGCGCAATAACGGGTGAATTAATCGGGGGACTATTTCTGCTGCCGGCAAAAGGGCAAATTTTCGCAAGTGCAGCCGTGGATGCGGAATGGTTAACGTTTTTGTGTTGATAATTTTGCTTCCGTAATAAAGAATGTCAACATCCATGGTTCTTGACGAATAGCCTTTCGTATTGTTTCTTTCACGTCCCAAAGACAGTTCTGTTTTTAAACAGATGTCCAAAATTTCGTGTGCCGGTTTACAGGTTTCAAAAACAACCGCCCTGTTAAAAAAGGGAGTCTGAGCTTCAAAACCCCATGGCTCCGATTCGTAAATACTCGAAAGACTTTTAGCGCTGCCCAGTTCTTTTTCCAACATCAAAACGGCACGATTGATAAATGTTAACCGCGGTTCAATATTTGAACCCAAAAGTAGTACCACCTGCTCCGTTTTTTCCATAAGGCAAAAGTAGAAAAAAGTAGTGCTGCTCCACTGCTCACATTAAAGTAAAATAGGGTAGTTTTTAACAAAATGCTTTTTGTGTTGTCAGTTGAATTTTGCTTTTCGGGTTGAAGTTGTGTAAAGTTAATTTGCAAAAGCGTTTTTAATTTTGACGAATGATGTATTTTTGCCGCTTATAACTGAACAATGCGCAGGTATCTTTATTTATTGGGAATTTTGTTTTTAACAGCCGGTCTGTTTTCGTGTGTAAAAAAACAGGCTTGCAATTTTCCTGTGGGCAAGGTAACTGTTAATCTGGAAAAAACGGATACCTCCGGCCGTTATTTTACTTCAAAAGGGCCGGTAAAACTTCTTACCCGTAGTGTTTCGCAGTCATATACGCTTAAAAAACATAGCGGCAAACATTCGGTTTTTGTCGATAAAAAACATCCGTTTGCTTTAAATACAATGTTTACCGTAAGGCCTGACTGGTATTTTAAAGTTTCGGTATGGCGCAAATCGGTTGATGGAAAAGGGGTGGCTGTTGTATCGGCGGCAAAATCCGGCAAGTTTTATAAAATAATTTCAAAGGTTGTTGAAAAAGATAAAAACGGCTGGGAGAAACTGGAGTTAAAGTTTTGGACTTCTCCTTTGTTTACCTGCGATACACTTAATTTTTATGTTTGGAAGAGCAGTTCAAAAGATACGGTATTTTTTGATGATATCACCATTGAAAGACTTAAAGGAGAGCGTTTTCCGGTTTATGATATGGAGTACTTTAAGCTGATGACGGACACTGCCGCTTACGAGAAACTTTACCGGAACCGGCGGGCGGCTTTTGCCAGGGGTGTGCTGCAATCAACCGGCGACGACTGGGTAAAGGGAATGGTGTTTTGGAACCACGAGGTTAGTAAAGTTAAGTTGAGGCTTAAAGGCGACTGGCTCGATCATTTGGAGGGTTTTAAATGGTCGTATCGCATAAAAATTAAAAAGGAGAAAGCGTGGAACCGGTTGCGTACCTTTTCGGTTCAAACACCGATATCGCGGTTTGGCGCTGCCGAGTGGTTTGTTCACCATATTTACGACTCGCAGCAGGTTCTTACCACACGCTACGGCTTTATGCCGCTGAGCATGAATGGTAAAAATTTGGGACTTTATGCCTGGGAAGAGCATTTTGAAAAACAGCTGGTGGAGTATCACCGTTACCGGGAAGGTCCCATTTTAAGGTTTTATGAAGATGCCAACTGGGATGCTAACCGCTATTTGGCTCATCATAAAAAACCGGCAAATTCCGATTTTTTCGACGCTGCCGTAATTAAACCTTTCGGTGAGTCGAAGATATTGAAAGACAGGAATCTGTTCAGGTCGTTTGTGATTGGCCAGAATCTGCTTTATCAATATAAATACCGGCTGAAACCTGCTTCCGACATTTTTAATGTTGATGCACTGGCAAAATTTTATGCGCTGTCGGATGTGCTGATGACCCGCCACGGTATTATTTGGCACAACATGCGTTATTATTACAATCCTGTGTTGTGTAAACTGGAGCCTGTTGCCTACGACTGTTATACCGAAACGGGTTTCCTCGACTGGGTTGGTCGCCCCATCTACGGATGGATTGAAAGTGATGAAGGGGGAAATCACCATGGGCAATATCTGATGGGCAGGGCACTGTTTAACGATTTCAACTTTTTAAAACGCTATACGCAATATCTCGAAAAATATTCCTCTCCGGCGTTTTTAAACAGTGTTACTCAAAAATATGGCCGTGAGGCCGAAGGGTACGATTCGTTGATACGCATGGAATATCCCGATATGAAGTTTGATACGGCCTTTTTGTTTAGCAACGCAAAAAAAGTAAGAAAGCTGTTGCCGGGGTTTAAAAAATATGTTCAACATCGCATAAAAAACCGGCAGGAGTTTGCCAATAAACCCTGGAAAGCTGATTTTGATTCAACCCTTGAGCCCTATTTTGTAAGCCATCTTACTTATGCTTATGTAATGCAAAATGAGCTTGATTCGGTTCAAATCAGAATGGTAAATCTATATCCCGGCAAACTTCGGCTAAGAGCTTTTATTCGTAAAAACAAACGTTATACGGTTTCGCCCGACAAACAGATAGTGCTGCCGGCTTTTAAAAATGATAAGAATAACTACAAAGATTTTAGTCTTACACAGTTGCCACAAAGTTTGGTGGTTTATCTGGCCGGTGCCGACACCGAATTTGTGGTGCCTGTTTATCCCTGGCGGCAGCCAACCGGAAATGAAAGCCCCTGGCAGTTGCTAAAATCGCAGTCGCCCTTTCCCGACACAACGTTGGTTAAGTATGTTTCGGGCGATACGGTTTTTGTTAAACGGGGAAAAGTTACTTTAAACCATAAGGTGATGATTCCGCAGGGTTATAAAGTGCTTTTTAGCAGGGGTACAACCATCGATTTAATTAATAATGCCTCCATTATTTCCTATTCGCCGGTGTTTATGAAAGGGACAGAAAAAGAGCCTGTTAATATTATTTCATCCGATGGTTCGGCCAACGGATTTGCCGTGCTGCAAGCTGCTTATCGCAGCAAGCTTGACTATGTTAATTTTAAGGCACTGAATACCCTTTCGTTTAAAGGCTGGAATTTAAGTGGTGCCGTAACCTTTTACGAGTCGGATGTGGATGTGCTGCATACGGCATTTTTGAACAACAGCTGCGAGGATGCGCTCAACATAGTCCGCTCTGCTTTTTTGATTAAAAATTGTGTTTTTAAACACACTTTTAGCGATGCATTCGACTCCGATTTTAGTACGGGACTGGTTGACAGTGTCGCCTTTATTCAGGTTGGAAATGATGCCATCGACTTTTCCGGCAGTAAAATTTCTGTTAAAAACAGTACGGTTAGCGGTGCCGGCGATAAAGGGGTGAGCGCCGGCGAAGGAACTGATTTAACGGTTGATAATTTAAAAATCAGCAGGGCGAATATAGGTCTGGCTTCCAAAGATCTATCGGTGCTGACGGTTAACAATGCTGAAGTTTTAAATTGTAAATACGGTGTGGTGCTGCTGCAAAAAAAACCCGAATACGGACCGGCCGTAATGAAACTGACCGGCGTTAAGCTTACCGGTAATCAAACAGACTATCTAATCGAAAAAGGTTCGCAGGTAACTGTTGACGGACGTGTTATAAAAGGTAAGCGTAAAAAAGTTGCTAAGATTTTTTATCAAAAGTAAGTTTTTTTACAAGTTTTGTAATGGCGACTTTTCTAAGGAGGCTTTTGTCTTCACGCACATAGTTGCTAAGCATTTCGTTTTGAATTGAAAGCGTTGAAAGGGTTAGCTTGTCCCAGGTGGCGTTTAGTCGCTCGTTGATACTCAACTCCATATTTTCACGTAAAATTTTTGTTTGGGCGGTCAGCTTATCAATTGCTTTTAACAGGTTTTTTTGCTCGGTGGTGATTTTTTCAGAATTTATCCGGCGTATTAAGGCGTTGAGTTCGCCGTATTGCGCGGTCAGCAGTTCGGCATTGTTTCTGTAAAGTCGTTCAAGCGAAGTTAATAGGTCGTTGTTAACAATGTGGTTAAGTAATTCCGACAGATTTACTGCCGTATTCTCACTTAGGTTAAATTGATGTGTTTTATAATCTTGAAACTTTTCATCGTTAAACAGTATGATGCGGTTTGGAAAACGACTTAACAAGTTGTTAATCGTTTGTTTATCACTTTCGTACAGCTGATGGAATTCCCTGAGGAATGCTTCCGGAGTTTTAACGGGAGGTAACGCTTTAGCGGTAGCAAATTGTTGCGTAGGTTGCTGAGTTAATTTTTTTACTGTCAACAAAGTATTTTGATAAAATTGATTGTATTTGCGGTTGAAAAGGTTAACATCATTTATAAGTATATATCTGAGTCTCAATTTAAAAGCCAGAAGTTGCAGCGAAACCATTCTGGAATTGGAAATAATTTGCCGGTTTTTAATCCATGTCTCTTCAAAACCGAGCACCTCTTTTTCGGCATTTTTCATGGTTACTATGGCTTTCCTTCCGGGAATCCGTTTCCAGCCGTAGGGTGTGTTGCACAAGGCAATCGACTTGTTAAACGACCGTGTTATTCCCGCGATAATCGAATTTTCGATAATTGTTCGACTTTGTTTAGCGCTGTATTTCAGCTCGTTAATAAGTTCTTCAAACGAAATCTCTTTTTCCGAAAGGGTTTTTATTACCTCCTTATATTGTACGTTTGAATAGTATTTTCCTATCTGATATTGTTCGATCAAATCGTTAAGTTTACTGAGTTTCAGTTCCATTTTAAAAACAGCATAGCCCAGTTCTTTTAACATTTCAAGCCATGAGGGAGCCAAATCGGCCAGCAAAATACGCTCTTTAATTTTTGAAAGGGGAGTGGTAAAGTTCAGTTGTTCTTTTAACAACAACTCCTCGCCGGGAGCAAGGTTAAAGGTTTGCATCATCTGCTCTCTTTCGCTTTGGCTGAGTGTAATGGTAATTTCGTCGGGTAATAGTTTTGTTAACGCAACCTGCATATCGTGCAAGTTATTTACCAGTGTTTCTGTTTTACCTTTAAATATTGCTTCATTGTCGTGGTAAAATTTTTTGGTGAGGTTTATGGTTTTTGTGGTAAGTTTCAGGTTTTGGGTGGTAATAAATATCCGCAGGTCATCATCCTGGTCTTTAAGCTTTTGATGAATGATTTCATAAGATGATTTCCATGACTTTTCGATGTGGGAGATGAATAAATACCATTTTGAAAAGATGGGGTCGAGATGCTGCTCCAGGATGGATTTTGTAAACTGGATGTAATGTTCGTAATAGCGGTTAATCTCTGCCTCAAAGGTACTTGAAACAGGCTTTGCCAGCGATGGAATTTTAACAATAGCATCTTTTTTGTCGTCCGTAAACCCTCTTTGGCCTATTCCCGGTATAAAACCAATGTGGAGTTCTCTAAACAGCGAAGAGGCTTTAACCATGGCGGTTGTGCCGATGTTTAAACAGAGCCGGTCGGTATTTTTTATAAATGCCTCTTCCTTTCCTTTAACAATATCGGGGAATCCCAGAAAAACCAGATCGGTATTAATCGACTCTTGTTTGATGATATCGTAAATCGACCTTTTATCTATTTCGTTGTTAATAACCCTGATTTCAGCTTCTATGCGCATGTTTGTCAATACATTGCGGGCGTCGCGCTCAATCCACGATTTGTTTTCGTTTTTCTGGTTTACAATCATAATACGAACGCGGGCATTACGCCACTCGTAAGTGCTGTGAATAAATTTAATTAACGCCAGTACAAAGTTTCCGTTGTTGGAACCACCTCGCCACCACACGTCGATGGTGCTGTAACTGCCAAAGCCCCGTTCTTTATCGTAGTCAAGTAAAATAACATTCAGGTTGAGCTTTATCAAACGGTTAATCATTTGCACAAAACGTTTCGGATTGCTGCTGTTTCGTCCCCATCCCATTAAAACGGTGTTGGGTTCAATACCGCTAAAGCCATAGATGGAAGCAATGGTTTCGATGCCTTTAAACACATCGTTGCACTCCAGTTTTTGTGCAAAAATGCCTTTGTTACGCTCTGTATTTTCGTCGATAATGGTTTGGCGGTGACCCGGAAAAAGCTCCCGAGCCGATTCGTTTAAAATTAAATCGAAATTTGAAACCATACCAAGCTGAGCCGCCAGTGCTTTGCCGAATTCGATAAGATAAGGTCTTTTTTTTGTTCCGCCGCTAAACAAAAGGATGTTTGGTTTCCAGTTTTGTTCGTTGGTTTTTTGCCTGTTTAGTTTGTGTAAGATGCTGCGAACCAAGGCAATATTTACGCTCTCCCAAACGCTGGTCATGCGCCGGTGGTGGTGTTTGCGGCTTATGTAATAGTAAATAATACCCAAAATGATTAAGGCCGCAAACAT
Organism: uncultured Lentimicrobiaceae bacterium; assembly: GCA_964455635.1. Taxonomy (GTDB): domain Bacteria; phylum Bacteroidota; class Bacteroidia; order Bacteroidales; family F082; genus B16-G9. Next base: position 10,681 of record CAYVWX010000085.1, read on the forward strand.
ATTAACCATGTCGAGTTTAAACATAATCATAAAGCTGGCAATAAACCCTGTGATGCCCACCCAAACCGGAACATTAAACGATGGCCTGAAATCGGCACTTGCCCATTTTTCCAAGGCAAAAGCGAGATTAATAAAGCCGTAGGCTGTTAAATAAAACATGGTTACAATGCCGGCAATAATGTTTAAATCACCGATAAGCACCCCGAGTTCCGATATTATAAAAGTGAACAGCAGTGCGTTGCGTGGTTCGTTGCTGATGCCATACCCTTTGGCAAAAACTTTTGGAACAATGTGGTCGTTGGCCACCGCCTGCAGTATCCTCGGCCCTCCTAAAATACCACCCAGTGCCGATGATAGCGTGGCTCCCCATATTCCGGCAACAACCAAAGCCGGAATCCATGCCAGTCGTAATAAAAAGTTGTAATCGGTAAGCAGCAGACTGCGATTTACAAACAGTACAAAACTGATTCCCAATAAAAGATAAACTACAAACCCGATAATGATAGCCCACATGGTGCCTTTCGGAATGTCTTTTTTAGGGTCTTTTAAATCGCCCGACATGGCTACTCCTGCCGTAAAGCCTGTTACTGCCGGAAAAAATACGGCAAACACAACTTCAAACGAAAAATCTTTAAATGGCGTAATATCAATACCTGCAGCCCGGGGCTCTAAGGCCGGGTGGACAAAAAATCCTACAAAAATTGAAATTAACGACAGGGCAATGGCCGTTAATATAATAAACTGGGTTTTAATGGCTATATTGGTACTGATAAAAGCAATTATTACTAAAATTACTAAAACAGCTGTCCCGATAATACGGGTGGTATTCAGACTGTCAGGAGCCATGCCCAGGGTTTGAACCCATCCCTGAATGGTTGGAATGGAGAGAAAACTTTCGGTAAAACCAATAATGTATAGCGAAATGCTTAATGCGGTGCCCACAAACAGTGTTATGCCTATGGAGCCCCCCATGGGTAAGCCTAACGAGCGTGACAGAATGTAGTAAATCCCACCTGCTTTTATGCGCTTATCGGTGGCTATCGACGAAATGCTTAATCCGGTGGTAAACGAAATAACATGCGCCAGTAATATAACGGCAATAATGCCTGTAAGGCCTGCAACGCCTGCAACCCACCCCAAACGAAGGTACATAATAACACCTAATATGGTTAGTATTGAAGGGGTAAAAACACCTGAAAAAGCACCAAATTTTTTAGCTTTGCCTGTCATTATTCTTTTTTAAAATTACTACTCACCGGTAAATAATTATA
>CAYVWX010000086.1:0-11880 GCA_964455635.1 uncultured Lentimicrobiaceae bacterium
TTACATCGGCTTTGCCCATTGTATTTTTTAAACCGAACAGATGGCCCAACGCCAGCTTTTCGCCTTTTAAAGAGAGGGAAAACAGCAGGGTATCGTTTTCGGAATATTTAAAATGGATGCCGGTAGTAAGGGGTGCATTGTCAATTTGCCATTTGAGGTTGGAAGCAAAATTGAAATAGTTTCCTTCAAATTTGCCAGTAACTTTAAAAACGTCGTTACAGTTCAGGTTTTCAGGTATTTCGATGGCATCGCCCGAAGGGAGAAGAAAATTTCTGATGTCGCACAGGTTTGCCGTAATGTTGCGAATGTCGGCCTGAATGTGCGTTTTTTTGTATTCAACAACTTTTGAAATGTTAAAGTCGCCGTCAATTACGGTGTTTTTACCCAAAGCTATTTTCATGTTTTCAGCTTTGAAATTTTCAATGGTTCCCGCAATGTTGCCGCTAAAGGTAAGGGTGTCTTTCATGGGGAACATAACATCGGAAAAGTAGCCCAAATCGGCCATGTACAGTTTTGTGTTTTTAAAGTCCCCCTTCATCTGTACCGAATCGAGTATTTCGTCAAGCCGGCTCCAGTTGCGGTAGTTCATCTGAAAATCGGCATCTAAAACGGAATGGTTTAAGTTTCCTTTAAGATTTTTTCCCCGGATGGTGGTTCCGCTTAAAACAAAATCCATACGGAGGTTTTTTACTTCCAATCCGCTTTTTTCGTGTGTGGTAAGGCTTTTTACTGCAAAATTTAACGAGTCGTCAATAAGTCTGAAATGTTTGATTTTTAAATAGATGTTGTTAAAATCCATGTTGCTGTAATCCATGGCTTTTCCGTTTCCCAACGTGTCGTTAAGGTTAAAAAGCCTGAAATGCGACTGTTTAAGCAGAATGCTGCCTACCTTAAGTTTAAACGGTGCAGCGGAAGGGTTTGGAGGTGCGGTTGAGTCGGATAGGGAGTTGATAAAGTATATCAGGTTTAAATTATTTTCGCCCTTATAAGTTCCAAGTCTGAAATCGAGGCTGTCCATTTCAACCGATTTGGCAATAACGCCAAACATTTTGGTGTCGGAATACACAGGTTTTAATTTTAACAATCCTATTTTTATCATGGGGTTGTTGTGGTGGTCGTAAAGCACCAGGCCACCTGCTTCAATTCCGTCAGCCCACGATAGTTTGAGCGTGTTAACATTAAAACGGTAACCGGTATATTTGGTAAGTATATTGGTGGCAAGCCGTGCCGAAAAAGTTTGAAACAAAGGTTGGTTAGAGAGAAAGATTAACCCTGCCGGAATGTAAAACAATACCGTTAAAAGCCAAAAGATGCTCCGTAATAACTTCTTTTTTATATTTTTGCGACCCTTATTATTATCCAAAATGAGTATATATATTTTAGGTATTGAATCTTCGTGCGACGACACTTCGGCAGCCGTGTTAAAAAACACCCGTATGTTATCGAGCGTAATTGCCAACCAGGAAGTGCATCAAAAGTTTGGTGGTGTGGTTCCCGAACTGGCTTCACGTGCTCACCAACAGAACATTATACCGGTGGTGGAAGTGGCACTGCAAAAGGCAAAGATAACCAAAAATCAGTTGAGTGCCATTGCTTTTACACGTGGGCCCGGACTGCTTGGCTCATTGTTGGTAGGTACCTCGTTTGCAAAGGCTTTTGCCATGGGCCTTGATATCCCTATTATTGAGGTTAATCATTTAAAAGCCCATATCTTATCTCATTTTGTGGAGGATGATAATCAGCAAAGCCATCCTGATTTTCCGTTTTTATGTTTAACGGTTTCGGGTGGCCACACCCAGATTGTAAAAGTGAACAGTCCGTCGGATATGGTAATTTTAGGCAAAACTATCGACGATGCTGCAGGCGAAGCCTTTGATAAAGCGGCTAAAATTATGGGACTTCCCTATCCCGGAGGCCCCGAAATTGATAAGCTGGCAAAAACCGGAAATCCGCTGGCCTTTACTTTTCCCGAACCGCGAATCGGTCATCTTGATTATAGCTTTAGCGGCTTAAAAACCTCTTTTCTCTATTTTTTGCGCGACAGGCTGAAGGAGGATGATAATTTTATTGAAAAACATAAAGCCGATTTGGCAGCTTCCATGCAGCACACCATTGTTTCGATTTTGATGAAAAAATTGCGTATGGCCGTCAGGCAAACCGGCCTCAATCAGGTTGCCATAGCCGGCGGTGTATCAGCTAACTCGGGATTGCGCAATGCCATTGAAAAGGAGGTGGCGTTAAGCGGATGGGAAATATTTTTACCACCCTTTAAATATACTACCGATAACGCTGCCATGATTGCTGTTGCCGGGTACTTTAAATATCTGGATAAAGAATTTGCGCCTCAAAACATTGCACCTTATGCCAGAGGCGGCTTTTAATGTATGGGTTGACTTGTAAATTGACTTTTTGTGTTTGTCAGAATTAGAATTACCGGGCAGTTTTTGATTGTGGGCTTTGCGGCTCCGCCGATTAATATTTGCTGATTGCAGGCAGATAATTTTTGTGCTGTCAATTTTTTTAACGGTATGGAAGTTTTTTGTTTATCTTTGATTCGATTTTAAAGTAGATAATTTTTTTGATAAATAGCTGTATTATGGATGGTTTGTATAGGATATTGTTATCAGTGGGGTTTCTGATACTATTGGTGTTTGGCTCCTGTCATCGCGGAACACCTGTACCCGGCCCCGATCCTTCAAAACCCGATTACGATTTTTCACAATCGTCTAAAGATTATCTCTATTTTTTACCCAACAGTTATTGGGTATATCAAAACGACAGCACTTTAAATGCCTATTCCGTAAAACTTTTTTCGGCACACGAAGAGATTCGACAGAGTGGTGCCGGCGGAGCTTCGCAATATACCTACAACGCCTATTGGATGTATTATACAAACAACGATGCCGGTTTGCAAAAGGGTGAGTTGTTTGCTACCAACTTTACCATTGCCGATGATATTCCTAATACCGAAGAACGTATTTATTTTTCCGATAACCACTATAAAATTGCTTTTGCTCCAATGTTTCCTTTCGGACAGCGTATTTTACTGGGTGGTGAAGAGGGTACCTTTATCAATAAAGAATTGCTGGATGTAATGCCTATCGGCGAAAAGGTTTATGACAGTGTTTATCATTCTATTTCGGAAGACTATAATTCAGAAGCTCCCGATACTGTTTTTTACCACTTTTATTTTGCCAGACATTACGGACTTGTAAAATACAGCATCATACATAAAAATAGCGCTGTTAGTTTCAGTTTGCTGGAATCCAATGTGTTGCAGTAGTTATTGGTGTCTCTGTTGAAACTTGGCTGAATTTGCAAATCAGGTAATTACAAAATTATAAACCCATGAAAAAAGTATTTATGTTATTGGCAATGGTAGCAATAGTTTATGGTGCCAATGCTCAAAAAGTTAAATTAATCGATGGAAACCTTAATTTTTTAAAAGGACAAAAGGTTATTAAAGCCGAATTTACCTATAACAACATGAAAATAGGTAAGATGAAAGCTGAAGATTACATTAATAAAAAGGTAACCGAAAAAAATAAAAAAAAGGCCGGAGCAGGCGATTTGTGGCTAAAACAGTTTAAAGCCGATTTGGATACTGCCTTTCCACGGTATTTTCTTAACATGTTTAACCTGTATAAAAAACATGTCGCCGTAGCTGATTTGGAGGGCGCCGATGCCCAATACACGATGATTATCAATACAATATTTTTAGAACCCGGATACAATGTGGGAATCAGCAGCAAACGTCCTGTGGCAAATATGGAAGTGTTGATTGTTGCCAAAGATAATCCTGAAAAAGTACTTGCCAAATTTATGATTACCAAGGCTCCCGGCAATTCAATGTTTGGTTCCGGCTTTACTTTTAAAGATCGTGTGGGTGGTTGTTACGAAAATGCCGCTACCCGGCTGGCATCCTATTTTATAAAAAAGAAAACCTTTTAATGAGCCGCTAATTTGATTGCTTTCCTCCGATGGGAATGCCAACGGTAAGCATAAAATTGCTGTTGTGAATGTTGCTGAAGCTTTTAAGCGGTTCCAAAAAACCGATAAAATACCTGACTCCCAGTCGTAAGCTGGTTTTAGGGTGGCTCGGAGTAAGGTAAACTTCGGCCATGGCAAACCATCCTACATCAAATTTATGAAGGTATTGTTTTGCTTCTGATTTAACCGTAATTTTCTGACCTGAGGTGGTTTCGGCACTATATCTCAATGTGGATTTGTATATGTAACTAAGCTGTGCGCCTGTACCGAATCCTACATATTTTGTTTTGTATTTTAAATAAAGCGGTAACGAAAAGGCAACGTTGTCTATTAAAATGTTTTGCTTGTCCAATAAGCTGGTGTCCTGAATAATGTCGGGAAAGTAACTGTTCAGGTTGCTTGCACCCAGCGGACTTTTTACCGTAAAGTCGAATGCAAAAAACAAACTTTTTTTGTTTATCCTAATCTCGCTAAAGCCGCCCAATGCCCAGCTTGTGGCATAATGTGCTTCCTGAAAACCAATGTAGTTTACCGTTCCTGCCGAAAAGTTTATCCCTGATTGTATCCTGTCGTTGGAAAGCTTATCCCCAAAAATTAAAATCCACATCGCCTGGCTCATTCCCGCTACACTTACTGACATAAATGCAGCAATAAATAAGGCTCGTAATTTCATGATAGATAAAGTATTAAATGTTGTTTTCTATGGTAGCCAGAAAGTTATAAACCGGATTGGCATATAAATGCAAAAACAAGTTCCATAATTCATCTTTATCACCGTCGGGCAGATAGTCGTCAATGGCTGAGAACCGTTTTTTAAATATTAAAAGTGTACTGTTGTTGTATTGGCTGTCGTGGGTTTTAATACCTTCCAAAAGGTCGTATGCCAGATAATTAGATGGCCATAGTTTGTAATTTTTGTATATTTCCCTATCAATTTGCCGGGCTACCAATGCCAGGTAATCGTTGTTGAACTTTTCTGTTTTTATTTCGTCTAAAAAATCATTCAGGGGTTTTCCCATGGCAAAGTGTATTCGTCCTTTCGGGCTGACAATGCCTCCCAACGTACTTTGTAAATCTTCCTGTTCTTTTTTAACGTAAGCAGCCTGCTTCGAAAGGTAAGTCTCGCGAATTTTCATAATGTCGCAAGGCTCCCACTCATACGAAATGGAAAGTGGAATGATGTCGAGGTTTTTAATGGCTTCGTAAAAGTTATCTTTTTTGTAAAACGACAACATTTTTAATATGCTGATTTCCGTTTTGTCGGAACCGTTTTTGGTTCTGCCCGGACGCTGAGCCACCCATACCGAATTATTCCGGTTGATTATTTCGTTGCTGATATAATTTGAAAGCCGGATGGAGTTGAAAAGTAATTCGCGGGGAGATCCGTCACGAATTACCGTTATCATTTTATTTACTTTGGCGGTAAGTTCAAAAAACGGCGAAATAATCAGATTGTTTCCAAAGGTAATTTCAGCGGTCTCGAATCCCTCATCCATTAAAATAATATTCAAAATACCCGAATCAAGTAAAATATCGCGGTGGTTGCTTAATATAATGTGGCCGGCTTCGTTATAATTGTCAAATCCGCTGTTTGTCAGGCCGTCGGAAGATTTTGCAAGAATGCGGTAAATAACCTTGTGCATAAAATTTCGCTGCACATCTCTTACCGTTTTCGATTGGGCAAAAATTTTCCTGTATTTATCCTGCTCTCCCGGAAAAAGAAAATCAAGCACTGATTGAAATTTGCTGTTGGAAACAATCTGCTTTATAGCAGGTGCAATTTCATCATCTCTGAATGGCCTGATTGAATCAAAATCCTGTTCGTTCATCATTTTTTTTCAGTTTTGGTTTAGCAAAGTTACCTAAATATTTATAAGATGAAGCTGCGACGGTGTGTTAAATGTTGTCAATTTTTTTTGACTGCCGGTTTTTTAACCCTTATTTTACCATTAAACAAACCCGCTAATTATTTTAAAGTATTTGAAAATGATGAATATACAAAACATATATGGATGTAATTAATGTTATTTGCCGATTTCTTTTTTTCTTTTTAAAATGATTTAAAATATTGGTTATTTTTGCAACCTTAATTCCGATAAAAATGCAAAAAGAAGAGATAATAGCTAAAGTTAACCTGTTTTTGATAGATGAGTTTGAACTTGAAGAGGAGCAATTGGTACCCGATGCTTTACTGAAAGATGATTTGGATATAGAAAGCCTTGATTTTGTGGATATTGCAGTGCTTGTTGAAAAAGAATTCAAATTTCAAATGAAAACAGAGGAGATGGCTAAATTAAAAACTCTTGACGACTTTTATAACTATCTTAATCAACAATTGAATAAATAATGGCTTCCTGGCAGGGTAAAACGCGTGGAGGCGTTGCCGGATATCTTACCTTTATTGTTATTTTAAAATATCTCGGGCTTAACTTTGCCTATTTCATATTACGGTTTGTGGTTCTTTATTTTGTTTTGTTTGCTCCGGCGGCACGCAAATCGTTGTGGTTTTATTTCCGGATAGTTCATGGATGGGGTTTTTGGAAAAGCGTTGCAGCTCTTTTTCGTAATTTCTATATTTTTGGTCAGACCTTACTCGATAAAGTAGCTTTGCTATCGGGTGTTAAAACAAAATTTACTTTCGATTTCGATGGAGAAGCGTATCTCAGAGAGATGGCGTTAAACAAAAAAGGCGGTTTGCTTATCGGAGCGCATCTTGGAAACTGGGAAATTGCCGGGCAACTGTTAGATCGCCTCGAAACAAAAGTAAACATCGTCATGCTTGACGCCGAACACCAGGCCATTAAAAAATTACTTGATTCGGTAATTCAAAAACACCGGGTCGATATTATACCCGTAAAGCCCGATAGCTTTGAACACCTGTTTTTAATAAAAGAGGCTCTCTTTAACAATGAGTTGGTGGTGATTCACGGCGACAGGTATATACCCGGAAACAAAACGGTGGTTCGTAATTTTATGGGCAGAGAGGCTGCTTTTCCCACAGGCCCTTTTCAATTGGCTACCAAATACAATAAACCCGTAACCTTTGTTACCGCCGTTAAAGAAACTAAATGGCATTATCATTTTATGGCTACCAAACCTAATTTGTATTCCAACACCATTGGCGAAAAACGCAAACAACAACTAAAAAGAGTTATGGACGATTATTTGCAATGGCTCGAAGAAAAAGTGGGCAGCTATCCCCTGCAATGGTTTAATTATTACTATTTTTGGAAAAGTTGAAAAGATAAAATATTCGTAAAAAGGTAATTTAAAAAGCGTTGTTATCGTTCACAGGAAGCTTAATTTGGGATATATATCGGATGTTGATGCTGTATAAAAAAGAGATTGAAACAGATAAAACACTCATTTTTTGCGAACCAATACAGCAGCATGATTATGCAGAACATCAGTAATTTATAAAAGTATAAATAATTATATAAATCCGTAAACGTTTTTGCTTTGCCGCTAATACCACTAATTTGCACGAATATTTCTTTACACAAACGGAAGCGTACGATTATTCATATTATTGCTTTTATTCGTGCATTCGCAGTTTTGTGATTTAGATTTGCGGACAGGAGGAATAAGTAAAAAGAGCTAAATAAGCTATGATTCCGGATGTATTATGTTAGCCTGAAAATTTGACAAATTAAAATATGAAAGTTCAATACGCATCGGATTTGCACATTGAGTTTCCGGAAAACAAGGCTTTTCTGAAAGCCAATCCTCTGAAACCTGTTGGCGACATTTTGGTTTTGGCCGGTGATATTGTACCATTTTCCGTGATGCACAAACACGCTGATTTTTTTAATTACCTATCCGATAATTTTAAAAATACTTACTGGATTCCCGGCAACCACGAATATTACAGGTCTGACATAATCGATAGAAGCGAGAGTCTGCATGAAAAGATTAAAAACAATGTTTTTCTGGTTAATAACAGGAGCGTTGTCGTTGAAAACACAAAGTTCATCTTTTCAACATTATGGACCAAAATAAGGCCGGCTTACCGGTGGCAGATTGAGCAGGGAATGAGTGATTTTCATGTCATTAAATATGATGGTTTCCGGTTTTCGGCTGAGAAATATAACTTGTTGCATAAAAAATGCCTTGACTTTATTCAACAGGAGTTGGCCGGTAAAAAGAAACGGAGAACCGTTGTAGTGACTCACCATGCCCCTACCTTTTTGAATTATCCTGAAATGTACAAGGGTAATGCTTTGAATGATGCTTTTGCGGTGGAATTGTTTGGTTTAATCGAAAGCAGTCAACCCGGTTTCTGGCTTTATGGCCACACTCATAACAATATACCTGATTTTAAAATAGGAAAAACCCGGTTGCTCACCAATCAACTCGGTTATGTAATGCACAATGAGCAATATGGTTTTATGAATGATAAGATAATAGTGACAGATTGATGTAAAAGTTATTTATTTGCTGATTTTCTGCTATCTAATAATATTTTTATAGATTAACTTTAAACAACATATACTTGTTAATTAGTATATTATCATTATATTTGCACCATGTCATAAATACGTGATAATATGCGTTAATAATGATAATATAAATCAAAACAGAGGGGGTGACACTGATGACAGCCAAAACAAACAGAGCGGTAATAGACAATACTCTAATCTACATACAGGAAGTTACAGGTATAAAAATGAACCTGACCGAACTACGAAAAGAAGAAATAAAAAACATTCCGTTTTATATTTTGAATGACTATAAAATTTGGAAGGGAAGGCTGTTTGAAAAGGAATTGCTTTTATTGGAAAAAACAACTGACAGCCATTTTACGCCATTACAATATCAAAAGCAAATGCGATTGATTGAGAGCAAACTTTTAAATCCGGTTATTTTTTTGTTGCCTGAAATCAAATCTTATGACAGAAACAGGTTGATTCAAAGACAGATAAATTTTATTATTGAAAACAAACAAATGTTTATTCCGCAGTTGTTGATTGACCTTAAGGAGCATCGTGTTAAACCTTTACAAAGAACTTTTCTGCAACCTGCTGCTCAAGTTCTGCTTTTGTATCATTTACAACGAAAGAATTTAAACGGATTCAATTACAAACAAATTGCCGGGTTGTTGAGCTATCCCTATTTGGCAATAAGCCGTGCCGTTGAAAATTTATTTGGATTCGGATTGTGCTATACCGAAGGTAAAAAAGAAAAAACGGTTATTTTTGAAACCAATAAAAAAATGTTGTGGGAAAAGGCATTTCCTTTGATGAAAACGCCGGTCAGAAAAAAAGTGTTTATTAATGAGGTTATAGCTGGTGAGCCCGTTTTTAAAACCAAAATAAATGCTTTGGCATTTTACACCAATCTTAATGATGACGGCCGCAGATATTACGCAATAAAGCACAGTGATTTTCTTAAACTGAAGAATGAGAAAAGGGTAAAAACCATAAGTAACTACGATGGCGATTATATGATTGAACTATGGCGATACAATCCGGGTATATTAACCGAAACCGAATATGTTGACCCGCTTTCTTTATACATTGCTTTTAAAGATTCAAAAGATGAACGCATTGAAATGGAATTGGAAAAAATAATTGAACAATTTACATGGTAAGAGGGTTAGACAAATTTACCCATTACTTTAAGGGTTTTCAGGATACCTACATTCTAATCGGAGGTGCTGCTACGGACGTCTGGATAGAGGAATCGGGACTGAGGTTTAGGGCAACAAAAGATTTGGACGTTATTTTAGTGCTCGAAGCCGTAAGTCAGGAATTTGTCAGGCATTTTTGGAAATTTATTGGTGAGGGAAAATATGAAATACAACAAAAAAGTAACGGAAAACCAAAAGTTTACCGGTTTGCAAAACCCAAAAATATGGATTTTCCTTCTCAAATTGAAATATTTTCACGTAAGCCTGATATTTCGGGTGATTTCGAAAAAGCTCATTTGGCACCAATTCCCTTGGGGGAAGATTTGGGAAGTCTGTCGGCCATTCTAATGAACGATAAATATTATACTTTTACTCAAGCTAATTCGAATACAGTTGAAGGTTTAAGGCTTGCAACAACACCTGCCTTGATTTGTTTAAAAGCCAGGGCTTTTTTGGATATTAAAAAACGGTTGGAAAAAGAGGAATGGGAAAATAATAATGAAAAAAGTAAATTGGAAAAAGATTTAAAGAAACACCGTAACGACATCATCCGTATTGCACTTATTTTAACTGCTGATGATGCTATTCAACTGGAAAGTCCTATGAGAGAGGATATCCGGGAGTGTATTGAGGCAACAAAAGCAAATCCTCCTGATTACAAACAACTGGCTAAAAATTTGGGTGTTTCGTACATAGATCCGAAAAAAGTATTTCAACAATTACATACGTGTTTTCGATTAGATGAAACATCCATGTCGAAAATTCGACAAACAGCAACATGATTAAAAAACTCCGTTAGGAGCGCAATATATATAGCCCCGGGTGTTATCCCGGGAAATAAAAAGAAACCACCTCGAAAGCTTTCCCCGAAAGCGTTCGGGGTTTTGGCGGGATTTTTGCCGCACGGCAGGCAAAAATCATGACAAAATAAAATACAGAACATCAGCAATTTATAAAAATATAAAACATGAAAGATTACGGAAACGACAATAAATCGGCTTTGCAGGCTAAATTTGATGCGCAAAAAATTGCCTTTGGCCCCATTATGTTCCAGGCGGCAAGGGCGTTGCGAAATTTGGGCATCCTTCAACACCTTATGAAAAGCCGTCGCAAAGGAGCTACCATTGAAGAAACTTCCAAAGCCCTGAAATTGCCGGAATATGGCGTTAAAGTTTTATTGGAAGCCGCCATCAGCCTCGAAATGGTTATGGTTCGTAACGACAGGTTTTTTATAACCAAAACCGGTTATTTTTTGCTCAGCGATAAACTTACCAATGTAAATATGGATTTTACCCATGATGTTAATTATTTGGGAATGTTTCATCTGGAAGAATCCATTAAGAGTGGCAAGCCCGAAGGACTTAAAGTATTTGGCGACTGGCAAACTGTTTACGAAGCCCTTTCGGAGCTTCCCGAACCGGTGCGCAAAAGCTGGTTCGGCTTCGACCACTATTATTCCGACGTGGCTTTTCCCGAAGTTTTACCCATTATTTTTGATGAAGGAGTTACAAAAATTATGGATGTGGGTGGAAATACCGGAAAGTTTTCAATTGAATGTGCCAAATTTAATCCGGAGGTGGATATTACCATTCTGGATTTGCCGGGACAGCTCTCCGATGCCAAAAAAAATATTGAGCAACATGGTTTTCAGGATAGGGTCAGCCTTTTCCCCATTAATCTGCTTGATGCATCTGCGCCGTTTCCAAAAAATCACGATGCCATTTGGATGAGCCAGTTTTTAGATTGCTTTTCGCAAGATGAGATATTTACCTTACTGCAAAGGGCCTTTGATGCTTTAGATGAAAATGGTTCGCTGTATATTTTAGAAACCTATTGGGATATGCAGGCTTTTGAAGCCTCCACCTACAGCTTGCATGCCACAACACTTTATTTTACGGCCATCGCCAATGGAAACAGCCAGATGTATCATTCCGACGACATGCGAAAGCTGGTTAGAAAAGCCGGATTGGTCATTGAAAAAGAGTTTGAAAATATCGGCGTAAGCCATACGCTGTTTAAGTGTAAAAAAGCCTGATGTCTATCGTTTACAGAACTATAAACAGATGAAACATCCATGATTAGCAAGCTAAACACACTGAATCATGAATATAAGCTCCGTTAGGAGCGTAATATTTATAGCCTCGGGTGTTAACTTGAGGTAACCCCGAAAGCTTTCGGGGGTTTTGGCGGGATTTTTGCCCGAAGGAAGCAAAAATCATGACAAAACAAAAGCGTAGTATATCAAATTCACCCTGTGGAAT
>CAYVWX010000087.1:0-11775 GCA_964455635.1 uncultured Lentimicrobiaceae bacterium
TATGGAACATTGTACCGAAACATGCGTGGGAAAGGAGTTTACGATGGGACGAAAGAACGAAGGTTTTGAAAATTTGAATTTCTAATTTGGTGCTTATTTGTCATTTGTAATTTGCCATTTGGAATTTTTTATTGCCGATTGATGATTTATGATTGAAGATTGCTGATTGAAGATTGATGATTTATGATTGCTGATTTTTCATTGCCGATTTCCTTACATTTAATAATATTTTGTAGTTTAACGCTCAATAATCTCATTATTGTAAATTAGCTCATTCGTAGCAATTAAAATATTGTTTAGCTGATAGGTGAATTATCGAAATTTATAATAAAACTGTCATGGAAAAATTGTTTCAATTAAAACGCAATAATACCGATGTAAAAACCGAAATCATTGCCGGTATTACCACCTTTATTGCCGCAATGTACATTATCATTGTCAATCCCGCTATTTTGTCGCATGCCGGAATGCCATACAGTGCTGCCTTAACGGCAACCGTTGTTGTGAGTGCCTTTTCCACCATTGCCATGGGACTTTATGCCAAAAACCCAATCCTGATGGCTCCGGGCATGGGCCTCAATGCCTATTTTACCTATACTGTTGTTTTAGGTATGGGGGTAAAACCCGAAGTGGCACTGGGAGCTGTTTTTTGGTCGGGTGTTGTGTTTGTGTTGCTTTCGGTTTTTAATATTCGCAATGCCATTGTTAAAGCCATACCTCCCGTAGTGCGTATTGCAGGAGCGGTGGGTATCGGACTTTTTATCGCACTCATAGGATTTGTAAATGCCGGATTTATTGTTGCAAAGCCTCCGCTGGTGGGTGTAAAAAATATTGATGCCGCCACCCTTACTTTTTTGGCCGGATTGTTTATTACGATAGTGCTGGTGGTAAAACATATCAAAGGAGCACTTATTACAGGCATTGTAATAACAACCTTGTTGGCACTTCCCATTGGCAGGTGGTGGGGCGATGCCTCTGTGGCTAACGATGGTGTGGCAACCCTTATTAACTGGAAAGGATTTTATGCGGCTCCGGATTTCAGTTGGTTTTTTAAGCTGGATATGGTTGCATCGTTAAAATATGCTTTTATTCCCATTATTTTTGCCATGATGTTTGTAGATATGTTTGACAGCATTACCACCTTTGTGGGTGTGGCTGAGTCAGCCGATTTAAAAGATGACAACGGCGAACCCCGCAACATGAAAAAATCACTCGTTGTCGATGCCTTTTCAACTCTGTTTTCGGGGTTGTTTGGTACCAGTGCCGGCACCGCTTATATCGAGTCTGCTTCAGGTATTTACGAAGGAGGCAGAACAGGATTGACGGCTGTGGTGGCCGGATTGCTGTTTTTGCCTTTTATGTTTTTAGCGCCCCTGGCTCAGCTGGTACCATCTATTGCTACAGCTCCCGTGTTGGTGCTTGTAGGTGTGTTTATGGCAGGACCCCTCAATAAAATAAACTGGATAAACCTTGAAGAGGCAATCCCCGCTTTTTTAACCATTGTCCTTATTCCCCTGACCTATTCGTTAACACAGGGGCTTGTTTATGGCTTGCTGGCCTACACCCTTATAAAGGTTGCTGCCGGTCAAAAGCAGAAAATACCTTTAAGTCTCTGGATAATCGATCTTTTTTCCATCATTATGCTGGCCATCGAATATGGCGTGATATAAACTGCCGCAGAAAAAACATGATTTTAAAGAACCCCGTAGGGGTGACATATTATAGCCCGGGGGTTTTTGTTCTTTTAATCACATTGCCATTCAACCTTAATGTTAATTTTGTTTCCATATCAATAATTATGTAGTGCTTTTTAAAAAACTGCCAATTTTCGTATCGGCATATAAAATAGGTCAGGAACGAGGCTTGCAAAATGATGAATATCAATAAGATTGCTTTTGTAAATGATTGATTTCAGCCTAAGCGTAACGAAGTTATTGGCGTTTTTGTATTGGCACTATCAAATCGTAAATCAAAGATTACAAAACCCAAATTCACCCTGTGAAATTTGAAAACTATTCCACAGGGTAAACCACAATAAAATTTTAAAATACCCGGATGTTCCTAACTCTTGACTCCTGACGTTCTGCCCGGGTAAACTTTTAGCGCTTCGTTCAGTACTTTTACCGAACTTTTTAAGTCTTCTACATTAAGCACATAGCTAATGCGTACTTCGTCGGTTCCTTTGCCTGGCGTTGAATAAAATCCGGTGGCCGGCGCAAGCATAACCGTTTGGTTTTCAAATGTGAAATCCTCAAGCAGCCATTTGCAAAATTTGTCCGAGTCATCAATGGGCAGGCGAGCTACCACATAAAAGGCACCTGCCGGATTAGGGCAATAAGCACCGTTGATGTTGTTAATGCCTTCAACAACAGTATTTCTGCGAGCAAGGTATTCGGCTTGTACCGCTTCAAAATAGGCATTCGGGGTGTCAACGGCCGCTTCTGCCGCTACCTGTCCGAAAGTGGGCGGACTCAGTCTTGCCTGGGCAAATTTCAATGCCGTGGCCATCACCGCTTTGTTTTTGGAAATCATCCATCCGATACGTACACCGCAGGCGCTGTAACGTTTGGAGACAGAGTCTATTAGAATTACATTGTTTTCAATACCGTCGAGGTGCATGGCGGTAAAATGGCGGTGGTTGTCGTAAACAAATTCGCGATATACCTCATCGGCAATTAAAAAAAGGTCGTGCTTTTTTACTATGTCGCGTAAGGTTTCCAGCTCTTCTTTAGAATAGAGGTAACCGGTGGGGTTGTTGGGGTTGCAAACCAAAATGGCTTTGGTTTTTTCGGTAATATTTTTTTCAAAATCTTCGATGGGAGGAAGGGCAAACCCCGATTCAATATCGGAAAAAATAGGTTTTACTTTGATGCCGGCATTGGTGGCAAAGCCGTTGTAATTGGCATAAAACGGTTCGGGGATAATAACTTCGTCGTCGGGGTCCATTATCGACTGAAAAGCAAACAGCAGTGCTTCGGAAGCACCGGCTCCTACAATAATTTCGTCGGCGGAAACATCAATATCAACTGTTTTGTAATATTCGGTTAACTTTTTGCGCAGCGACAGCATTCCGGCCGAGTGGCTGTATGCAATTACTTGGGCATCGTAATTTTTTACCGCATTTAATGCAACTTCGGGTGTTTCAATATCGGGCTGGCCAATGTTAAGATGGTAAACTTTAACACCTCTCGCCTTGGCTGCTTCGGCATAGGGTACCAGTTTGCGAATGGGTGATTCGGGCATCATTCGCCCTTTTTTCGATAATTGTGGCATAGCTTTAAAATTAAAAACTGACTATCTGTAAGGTAAAAAACCAAACAAATAGCCAGTAAATATGTTGTTACTCTGAATTATTTATTGGCCGGCGAAGCGCTTGATTTTGGTTTTGCCGGTAATTCTTCTTTGGGCTTAGGTACTACTTTTCCTTTAATGCGCAGTACAACGGTTTTATTTTTTAGTGCATTTGAATAAACGGTCACTGTTTTGTTAAAAGCACCGTTTCGGTGGGTGTTGTAAGTAACTTTTATGGCACTTGATTCGCCGGGTAAAATGGGCTCTTTTGGCCAATGAGGGATGGTGCAGCCGCATGACGAACGGGGCTTGGTTAAAATAAGCGGTTCGTTTCCCGTGTTGGTGAACTCGAAGTTAAAGTTTCCGTCGGAACCGTAATAAATTTCACCGAAGTTGTGATTTAATGTTTTGAAAGTAATTTCGGGTCCGTTTTGTTTTTTTTCAACGGTGGCTCCTTTTTTTTCAGCTTGTGCCGAAACAAGCAGCACAGAGAAAAATAACACTGAAAGTAAAAAAATCTTTTTCATATCTTATTAATTTAATTTTAGATGAAGCAAAGGTAATATTTTTCAATGGCTATTGGTTTTTAAGCTCTTTTTTTTAAGGTATTTTAAAATATTTCCGTTACATGGAAAAATCAAACCTTACCCGAATACCGTATTTGGGCATGCCGGGATAGTTAACAGGTATGGGACGATAAATGCCTTCGATACGTATTAGTTGTAATATATTCTCAAAACCTGCACCCAACTCAAGATAGTGTTTGCCGGGAATATCCATATCCCACGGAAATTGCAACACCTCCTGATGCTTGTTACTCAGGTTCCCCAGTAAATATTTAACCGACATTACCATGCGGATGTTGAGTTTTTTTATCAGCGGTATTTTATTCATTATTAATCCGTTGAAATGATGTTCGGCCATCAGGCTTGCATATTTGTCGGTGGCGGCGGTGGCACTGTTCAGCAAATTAAACCGGTATTTTGAATCGCCATAAGTATCGTTTCCGCGAACAATTTCCAGCATGGGAAAAGGTACTTTGCCCCAAATATAACCTGCTTCAAAAACATATTTAAAACGCATAAATCCCAAGGGAACCATATGTTTAACGGTAATGTGCAATTTAAAATATTTTCTGTTTAGTCGGGCTACACGGTATTGTCCGGCTGTTCCCACAATATTAATAATGGGATAAAAGGTGGTAAGGTAATATCTTCTTAAAAACCTGTCCGAAATTTTTTGTTTCCACGACAAGCGTAATCGCAGGCTCACCGAGTTGTTGTAGATATAATTTACCGGTTCGCCGTTATGAATAAACGGAGCATACACCCCTTGTCGCAATTTGTCGTTGTTAAAACTCAGCCAGGTTGAAACACCTTTGCGCCACTCTTTTTCAAAATAGAGGTTGATGCGATTGAGCATGCTTCGCCTGTCGCTGTGAAACCGTTTAAAAATATCGGCGGCAAAACTGTCTTCTCCCGTATTGAGCATGTTTTCTTTGATAAGCCTGATGTGGCCGAAAACACCAAACAAAAACATATCTTTAATGTAGCCGCCGCCCAGGATGGTGCGCTGTGTTGTGTTGAATTTATATTGTCCGTAAACGGAATATTTCCACTCTTTGTCTTTAAAGCCGTATCCAAGGCTGCCTCCCAGGCTGTAGTGTGCGTTAAAATCTTCGGAGGTTCTTACTCCAAGGTTAATGCGTGTTCCTTCAACGCTGTTGTGTTTAAAGGTGCCCAGATAGGGGCCGAGATCAATTTTACCCACATTAAAATAGCCTGTTATAAACATGTTGGTAATTTTTCCGGCACCTTTTATCCACCAAAGGTTGTTGGTTGAATCGATTACCTGTGTGGTTTTGTTAAAGTTGCTGTTGCGGGTTTTGCTGCGATAGGCTATCATAGATGAGTCGGCAGCTTTTTTATTGATAATGAGGGTGGTGTCAGCCAACGGGTGTGCATCGTTACCCAGTAAAATGTTGGAGTACACAGTAGTTTTTTCTACCTCAATCATGGCATTTTTCGATTCGTGTTTTACTTTAAAGTAGTGAAACGAGGCTTCAATTTTGTTGCTCTTGAAAAACAGGGTGCTGTCGTTTACAAAATCGAAATCGAATTTTACCTTAAAACGGTTTATATAATTAATGTTGGCCGATTTTGGCAACGTGGCATCAATGCTGGTGACAGCCCATAAATTTTTGATAACAACAAAGCTTCCCGTAAAAGTTAAATCTTTTTTGTCGCGGGGAACAAATTTTACGGTGTAATATTTTCTGCCGTTAACAAGGGTGCTGTCTTCGAGGTAATATTTGTAAAACACCAGTCCGTTTTTTGCCAGCGGACTTAAAAAGGTGTGGCCGAACAAATCGACATAATTGTTGTAAAAGTTCATTTCGGCACTTAACGAGTTGTCGTACCCTTCAATATCAATGTCATCGAGGCCTACTATGCCTTTTACTTTTTTGGTAAGAACCACGGTTTGCGAAGTGTCGGCTTTTTTATCGATAAAGTTGTCGGCAATTTTTTCCGACAGGTAAAAAGGCAACACAGGGCGGTTTAGCGAATCGAGGGTTACCGGAAGGGTTTTAACCAATGCCGGCGGTATAATAAATTTTAAGTTGTCTTTGGTAACGTTGGTTAGCGATGCATTTAAAACCGTATATGTTTGGCAGTTGAACCGTTTGAATTTTTCGGGATTGTTCCGGTGTTTGTTTTTAATAATTTTTCGCAAAATTACATGAGCCGGATTTTCGGAAGGCTTTATTACCACTTCGTCCAGTGTTTTGGTATCTTCTTTTAATCGTATTACCAAGTGGTATTTTTTACCTTTTTCCACAAAAACTTTTGTGGGCTGATAACCCATCATCGAAAACACAATGGTATCGCTTTTTTTGCGGGTTTTTATTTTGTATTTGCCATCAAGGTCGGAAGTGGTTCCGGTGGTAGTGTTTAAAAAATAGATGTTTACAAAAGGTAAAGGCTTCTCGCTGTTATCATCAATTACATATCCTTCGGCTTTGGTAGCACCTTTTTCCTGTTGGGCATGCGCGGTTAAAACATTGAGCAGTAGCAATGTTGCCATTGCAAAGTATTTAATATGAAGGAGTTTTGGTTTCAATGATTTGTGTTGAGTTTTTTATTTGACAGTTTAAAATATAAAGGGTTGTATTAAAGCAATAAAGTTATAAATGTTTTTTTAAAAAGTATCCGGTATGGGAGTTTTTGCAGTTAACAATATCTTCGGGGGTACCTTCAAAAACAATTTCACCCCCTTTTTTACCTCCTTCGGGCCCCATGTCAATAATCCAGTCGGCAGCCTTAATAATGTCGCTGTTGTGTTCGATAACAACAACGCTGTGTCCTTTTTCGATAAGGGCATTGAGGGCGTGAAGCAGTTTGTGGATGTCGTGAAAGTGTAATCCTGTGGTGGGTTCGTCAAAAATAAAAAGGGTCTGTTTTTCGGCTTGTCCTTTAGAAAGAAAAAACGCCAGTTTTACGCGCTGTGCTTCTCCTCCCGAAAGGGTGTTTGAAGGCTGCCCGAGCCGCAGGTAACCCAGTCCCGTTTCCTGTAAAGGCTCCAGCTTTGTAATTATCTTTTTTTCGATGGCTGTAGGGCCTCCCCGGCTAAAAAAGCTGAGGGCTTCGTTTACCGACATGGCCAAAACATCGGCAATGGTTTTGTCTTTATATTTTATTTCGAGCACCTCTTCTTTAAAACGCCGGCCATGGCATGCATCGCATTTAAGGTAGATGTCGGCCATAAACTGCATCTCAACTTTTATAACGCCCTCGCCTTCACACTTTTCGCAGCGTCCACCCGGAATGTTAAACGAAAAAGTACCGGGTTTATACCGTCGCAGTTTTGCCAGCGACCGGTTGGCAAACAATTGACGAATATCGTCGTATGCTTTCAGGTAAGTAGCCGGATTGGATCTTGAGGAGCGGCCGATGGGGTTTTGGTCGATATATTCCAAGGCTTTTACCGCGTTGAGGTCGCCTTTTATTTCGCTGTAGCTGCCGGCTTTTTCGCCATAACCACCCAATCGTTTTTTAAGCGCCGGAAACAAAATATCTTTAACAAGGGTTGATTTGCCCGAACCGCTTACGCCGGTAATGACGGTAAAAACATTTAAGGGTATTTTAACATCAATATTTTTAAGGTTGTGTTCCGATGCTTGTGTAATTTCGATGTAGTTGTGCCATTTACGGCGGTGTTCAGGCAACGGAATGGTAAGGTGTCCGGTAAGGTATTGGGCAGTATAACTCTTGTTCGACTTTTTAAGCTCTTCAAAGCTGCCCTGAAAAACAAGCTCGCCACCGTACTCTCCGGCATCAGGGCCTATGTCGATAATTTCGTCGGAGGCCTTAATAATGTCTTCGTCGTGTTCCACCACAATTACCGAGTTGCCTATGTCTCTGAGTCTTTTTAACACGGTAATCAGTTTTTCGGTATCTTTAGGATGGAGGCCGATACTGGGCTCGTCTAAGATATACATGGAGCCTACCAGACTGCTTCCCAGCGATGTAGCCAGATTGATTCGTTGCGATTCGCCACCCGAAAGGGTGTTGGAAAGACGGTTCATGGTTAAGTAGCCCAACCCTACATCTTGCAAAAACTTAAGCCTGTTTGTGATTTCCAACAACAGCCGTTTTGCTATTTTATAGTCGTGCTCGTTAAGGGTTATGTTTTTGAAAAACAACAGCGCCTGCTCAATTTCCAGGTTAACAATTTCGGTAATGGATTTGCCGGCAACCTTAACGTAGGTGGCATCTTTTCTCAGTCGCGTACCTTTACAATCGGGACATTTGGTTTTTCCGCGATAGCGCGACATCATCACCCTGTATTGTATTTTATAACTGTTTTCTTCCACCATTCTGAAAAAATCGTTGATGCCTTCAAAATATTGATTTCCATTCCATAAAAGCTCTTTTTGTTCTTCGTTTAGCTCCCGATAGGGTTTGTGGATGGGGAAATCGAACAGGTAGGCTGTGTTGACGAGCTTGTTTTTGTACTCACTCATTTTTTCGCCTTTCCAGCAGGTAACAGCGCCTTCAAAAACCGACAGGCTTTTATCGGGGATAACCTGGTCTTCGTCGATGCCGATTACCGTGCCGAAACCACCACAGGTTTTGCAGGCACCGTAAGGATTGTTAAAAGTAAACATGTTAACGGTAGGCTCTTCAAACCGAATACCGTCCAGCTCAAATTTGTTGGAAAAGTTAACGGTTTTTTCATCGTTTTCGGCCTGGTAACTAATTACGCAGTATCCGTTTCCTTCGTAAAATGCCGTTTGAACCGAATCGCCAACACGCGCAAAAAGATCGTGATCCGAGTGATCAACTTTTATTCTGTCGATAACAAGTTTGCAATGGTTGGCCGAAAGTTTGCCGTTTTTTTCCAAAATATCTTCAATTCTGAAAATGTTTTCTTTGTATTTTACTCTGCTAAAACCCTGTTGCAGCAAAATTTGAAGTTGTTGCTTTACATTGCGTTCCCGTGAAACAAACAACGGCGAAAATATTAACACTGTTGTGTTGTCGGGCAATTTTAAAATAAATTCCGAAACATCGGTAACCGTATCGCGTTTTACAATTCTGTTTGAAACAGGGGAGTATGTTTTGCCAATACGTGCATAAAGCAGTTTAATGTATTCGTAAATTTCGGTGGAAGTTCCCACGGTTGACCGCGGATTGTGCGTTTTAACTTTTTGTTCGATGGCAATGGCCGGCGCAATACCCGCTATGGAATCGACTTCGGGCTTGTCCATGCGCCCTAAAAATTGCCGCGCATACGAGCTCAGGCTTTCAACATAACGGCGTTGTCCTTCGGCATAAAGCGTGTCGAAAGCCAGCGATGATTTGCCTGAACCCGATAAACCGGTTATGACCACCAGCTTTTTTTTTGGTATGGCGACTGACAAATTTTTGAGGTTGTTTACCCTCGCTTTGTTTATTATTATATAATGTTTGGGGCTTATCGCCGATAGGTCGTTGTTCATTTATTTTTAAAAAATATTGAACAAAATTAGAAATATATTTGCATCAGAATAATTTTAACATATATTTGCATTGTTAAAACAATAATTTATTCCAACCATAAATAAAAGGAGGACACCTATCGAGATAATATCTACTTTGTAACCAATCATTAACATAGTACGATATGAAAAACACTGATTCAACCCTGGAAAAGGAATTGATCAGAAGTTATCTTGAAGGTAACCTGTCAAGCCTCCAAAAATTAATTAAGAAATACGAAAGCCGTTTGTTCTCTTACATCTTTATGCTTGTAAAAGATAAACAACTCGCCGATGATATTTTTCAGGAGACGTTTATTAAAGTGATAAACACCTTAAAAAGTGGGCGGTATAATGATGAGGGCAAGTTTATTCAGTGGGCTATGCGGATTGCGCACAATCTGGTAATCGACCATTTTAGAAAGGCAAAAAAGGTGTCTTATGTTAATAATCGTTACGACGAATCGGATGTGTTTGATAATCTGTTTGTTGCAGACCAGTCGGTTGAAGATAAAATGGTGATGAGTCAAATTTACAGAGATGTAAAAAATTTGATGGAAAACCTGGCCGACGACCAACGCGAAGTACTTTATTTGCGTTGTTATGCAGGGCTGAGTTTTAAAGAAATTGCCGAGCAAACAGATGTTAGTATTAACACAGCTCTGGGAAGGATGCGTTATGCGTTGATAAATATCAGAAAAATGATTGAGGAAAAAAATTTGGTGCTCACAACCTAATTTTTTGCAATTTGATGCGGGCAAACATTAACCTTTAATTTTTTTTAAGCGGTTGTATAATAAATGGCATTATACAACCGTTAGCTTTTTAAAGATATTTGTTAATTTAATTTATGCCTATGCACAAATCTTTTACGCTTAAAAAATTTCAGGACAGTATAAAAGCCCCAAAAATCAGGAAAGGCATCAGCTCGTACAAGCCTTCGGGCGAAACAATAGCCTTTATCATGGCTTATGCAGCTGCACTTTCGGTTGTTAAAACAAAAATTGGGGAAAACTATGTTCTGTTAAACTGATGATAAGTCAGAAAAAAAATTTAACCGCTTTTACAATTAAAATTGTGTAAGCGGTTTTTTTGTGGGGGTTTTTTCAGGAATTGCTTTAAAGTTAATTTTATGCAACTTATAAGTTAATAGACAGCTATTTGCTTTAAACATGTTTATGATATCAGACTGTCGTGTGCTTTGCGTAAAATATTTTCCTGTTCAAACATAAATTCTCTTACCAAATCTAAAAAGCAAACTGCGGAGCCGTCAAAGTCAAAATTTTTTAAGTGTTTTTTAAATGAGTTATCCAATTTGCCGGCATAAAAGGTGAATAAAAAATCAATTAGGTTTTTGTTGTTGTCAAGGGTCATATCGCCCTGTATCTTACGAAGATACTGTAAAATGCGTAAGCCGTCAACTTTGTTATTACAGGCACGTACAAAGTTATTTTTATCGGTATAATTTTTTCGTAACGGATCCCAAATTTTTTGGTTGTTAAACTGCTGTTTTAAAAAATTATCCATGGGTGTTGGCAGGTTTTTTTCAAAAAGACGGGGGAAAGTATTAAAGGTTTGTTTTACGGTTTCAAAAATCGAGTGGTGGTATATGGGATAGGAGTTCCAGTCGCCCGATTTACCTTTAATAAGAGCCGGGCCGGTTCCGAATATTACCCTGTCCGACAAGCGGGATGAGGGTTTTACCACAGCATCGGCCCAAAAAATAACGTTGCCGGTTTTAGTAAGTTTTTGTAAAAAGTAGAAATCTTCACCGCTCATTACGGGAGTCAGTCCTCCCACTTTTTTGTAGGCCCAAACCGGAAAGGCCATGGCAGAGCCCAAAGCCGAAAAAGCGTAAGGATTGTTGATGCGTAACATATTTAGGGCATAGTTGCGCATGTAAATTTCGTAGCGTAAAATTAAGCGGTTGTGCTCTTCGTTGGTTCCTAACCTATGAAAATAGGGTACTGCAAGGCCATAGGCATGCGGGTGGTTTTGAAAGGCATCTTCTATGGCGGTCAGATAATCAACCGGATAGGTTGTGTCGGCATCTGTCGAAACAATGATGTCGGTATCGGAAGCCTCACCTGCTATGGCATCCATAATTGTTTTTCGTGCCTGTCCCACACCCCCTTTTTTTTGTGGCCACCCCTTTCCGCGTGAAGCTTTGTCGATAATACGAATTTCAATGTCTGAAAAGGATTTGAGCAACGTCAGACTTTTTTCGTTGTCGGTAACCTGTTCCTGTTTTTGAGGTAAATCACGCCAGTGTTCATAGTTGTTTACGCAAACCCACAGGGTGAATATGCCGGTGTCGAAACGACTCAGATTATCGAGTAAAACGGGAAGATTCTTAAATTCGTTTAAAACCGGAAGTGCCAGATGGTATTTTATTTTCATGCGGCCAAACTACGAAAATGCTATAATGTAAAAAAATTCATTGTGAAATTGTTAATGGTTTAGCG
>CAYVWX010000088.1:0-11760 GCA_964455635.1 uncultured Lentimicrobiaceae bacterium
TAGCTTGTGGTGGACGAAAACCTGAATTCGTCTCCTTAATTTGATTAAATATTTGGACATATACCGATTATTACATTCAATTTTTGAACACTTTTTTAAAGCGTGTCCATTATTTTGTAAATATTGAACAGATGTTGTGCTTCTTAATAAAGCGTGACCAAATCGGAATATTATGTTTTACCAAATAATGTAAATACAATTCGCGATTTATATTTACATTAAAATTTCTCAAGCTTTGCCGGTTTATCATCGGCTTCAATATACCACGAAGGGTTACCCGTAAGAAAACCCGAGGTAATTTGGTAAAACTTTTCCGGCGCTTCCACATGCACCCAATGCGATGCACCGGCAATGGTTACAATTTCGGCATGTGGAAAATTATATCTTATCTGTGGAAAATCATTGATCGTGATGTAATCGGAAGCACCTCCTTTTATAAAGAGCGTTGGCTTTTCAAACTTTGTTAAGGTGTCGATGGCATCGAACATTTGATCGAGGTTTTTTGATATCCCTTCAAAATTAATTCGCCAGCCAAACCCGTTGTTTTCGTTACGGTAAAGGTTTTTTAAAACAAACAATCTGATACGCTGTTCTTTAATAAACTCCGAAAGCATATTTTCCACCTCACGGCGTGTTTTGGCTTTCGACAGGTCAACCCTGTGCATGGCTTCAATTATTTTTTTATGAGCAACACGCGGGCCGTAAGCCTTTAAAGTTATGTCAACTACCACCAACCGCTTAACAAATTGCGGATTTTCCAACGCAAACCGCATGGCAACCTTACCCCCCATTGAGTGCCCCATAATAATCGGAGTGTCAATTTCGTGCTCATCAATAAAATCGAAAAGGTCGTCGGAAAGTGCCAGGTAGTTAAAAACATCGCTGTGTGGCGAGTGGCCGTGATTGCGCTGGTCAACAATAAAAACTTCAAAGCCTTCGGCGGCAATACGTTTTCCATATGTTACCCAGTTATCGGAAATGCCAAAAAGCCCGTGAAGGATAATTAAAGGCTGCCTGCCCCTGTCGCCGTATCTTCTGTAAAACAACTCCATAAGACTAATATTTGTTCCATTTAACCATTTTTTCCATCGACTTACGAATTTTTTTACGGTGTTTATATCCATCGGGAGTATAGCCCAGTGTTATAAGCAATGCAACGGTTTTTTCGGTGGGAATATGCAATATTTTTTTTACCTCAGGTTCATCAAACCAGCCAAGCATACAGGTTCCCAATCCCTCTTCGGCGGCCTGCAAACAAAAATGTTCGGCAGCAATGCCGATATCCATCAACGGCCACTCTTTATCTTTTACTTTTATACCTATTTCGGTAACGGTTTTGGGCTTTTCAAGCACGATGGTTACCACCACGGGAACCTGTTTTACAAAATTATTAAACGACCCCAGCGGGCCACGGGCTGCTTTAGCCAGTTTTTTTAACAAAGCGGGTTCGTGGGCAACCACAAAACTCCAGGGTTGCGAATTGCTGGCCGAAGGAGCAATGCGTGCAGCTTCGAGACAACGCATAATTTTTTCGTTCTCAACCGGTTTATCTATATATTTACGGGCACTCTGACGTGCTTCGGCAAGATCTAAAAAGTTCATGGTGTTATTTTTTTCAGGTCAAAAATGATGGTTTTATTGCCTCTGATGTTTTCCTGTCGATATTTCCACAAGGTATCGTTTTTCATTGCAAAGGTAATTTTAAAAGGATAAATCTCTTTTTCCGCTTCAAAAACAAATTTATCGCAACAACTTTTCGTCATCCGGTATCGTTTAGCACTCTTTTTACCCTTTGCAGACTGAACCGTTAAAAACAATGTGTCGTGTTGCGGCATCATCTTAAGCCGGTTTAAAAACAGCGTATCGGCATTTTGTAACGAGTAAAAAAGGCCGTTTAAGCTGCTTTTCGACTTTTGCCAACGACAATAAACTTTAACGCCTCCGGCAGAAACCCAGTTGCCTTTTAAACTTTCCAGCTGATGAAACGATTTTCCGGCATTGGGTGTACACGATACCATTACCGGAATAATAAGCACTGCAATCAACCACCCTTTAATCATAAATTAAGACGTTTTCTGATGCTTTCCGTCTCTTTTTCAAATCCGGGTTTTCCCAGCAGCGCAAACATATTACGCTTGTACGCTTCCACGCCGGGCTGATCGAAAGGATTAACATCCAGTATGTACCCGCTTATTGCACAAGCCATTTCGTAAAAATAGATAAGCTCACCCAAAACCGGTTCGCTGACTTCGGGAATTGAAATCCGCAAATTAGGTACTCCGCCGTCAACATGAGCAGTGGTAGTGCCCAGCTCGGCCATGTGATTGACTTCGTTGATGCGCCTGCCGGCCAGGTAGTTTAGCTTGTCGAGGTTGTCGGCATCTTCGGGAACAGTCAGGGTACTTTCAGGTTTTTCAACCGAAATAACAGTTTCAAAAAGGTTTCTCACCCCCTCCTGAATATATTGGCCCATAGAGTGTAAATCGGTAGTATTACTCACTCCTGCCGGAAAAATACCTTTGTTTTCTTTGCCTTCACTTTCGCCATAAAGCTGTTTCCACCATTCGGTAAAAAAGTACAGGCCGGGTTCGTAATTAACGGTTATTTCAATGGCTTTGCCATGGTTATACAAGGTGTTGCGTGCGGCAGCATATGCCGAAACCGGATTAACACCAATGCTGTAATCGTTTTTTACAAACGATTCCATTCGGCGGGCACCGGCAATAAGCTCTTTTATGTCGAACCCTGCTACGGCAATCGGCAACAGCCCCACCGGTGTCAGTACCGAATATCGTCCGCCCACATCGTCGGGGACAACATAAGTTTGATAACCCTTTTCGTCGGCCAGCTGCTTAAGTGCTCCGCGTGTTTTGTCGGTAATGGCAACAATGCGCGACGCAGCCTCTTTTTTGCCGTACTTTTCTTCCAAATGCCGCCGCAACAATCTAAAAGCCAATGCTGGCTCGGTGGTGGTTCCCGACTTTGAAATAACCACAACAGAGTACTCCTTTTCGTTAAGAACCTGCAGCAACTGCGTAAGATAGTCTTCGCTAATGTTGTGCCCTGCATACAAAATTACGGGATTCCCTTTTTTCTTTTTCAAGAGGTTAAATGCCGGCGACAGAGCTTCGATAACAGCTCTGGAGCCAAGGTAAGAGCCCCCGATTCCCACTACCACACAAACTTCCGATTTGGCTCGCAACGTTGCTGCGGTTTTTTCTATCTCATCCAACAACAAAGGGGTAGTTTTGGAAGGCAGGTCAACCCATCCCAAAAAATCGTTGCCTTTGCCTTTTTTGCTGTAAATGGCCTCAAAATAATTGTTTATTTTTTCCTGATAACTTAATATTTCCTTTTCATCAATAAATCCAAGGGCTTTTGAATAGTCAACGTGAATACTGCTCATGATTATTTGTTTTTGATTTCTTGTAGCAAATGTAGTAATTATAACGGGCTGCAGCGAAAAAAAACCGGATGCAACAAAACAATTATTTCTGTTTTTATTTCAAACTTTGTTTTTCCATACTTTTGTAATATGGTTGTAATATGTCAATGCTGCCAAACCGGCCGGCGTATGATTACTTTTGCATATTCAGGTTACACCGTTACAACCATAAATTTATTTAAAGATTAAGTTACAAACAAATGTAACATGCACGTCGAAAATTCGACACACAGCAACTTGATTAAAAAGCTCCGGAGGAGCGGAATATTTATTGCCCAGGGTGTTAACCCGGGGTAAAGAAAAACACGAGACCCGTTTTGGCTTGATTTTCGATGGCGAAACCGAAAATCATGACAAAACATAAAAACCAGATTGTCAAATTAACCCTGTGGAATGGTTCTCAAATTCCACAAGATAAATACAAAATTATAAACCCATGAAAAAAATATTTTTTACCCTGACAATTTTATTCTTTACAGCTTCATCGTTTGCCTGTACCAATCTGATTGTTACCAAAGGAGCTTCCAAAAACGGATCGGCCTTTTTAGTATATCTAAACGATGGCGAGTGGCATCCTCACCTTAACATAACACCTGCCGCCGACCACAACATCAACGATTCGCTGATACTTCAGTCGCTTTCGGGGAAAAAATTTAAAATTCATCAGGTGGCGCACACCTATCGTGAAACGGGAATATTAATGAACGAGCATCAACTGGCTTTGGGCGAAACCACCTTTACCGGAAGGGTTGAGCTTTGGGATAAAAACCTGCCTTTAAAGTATTGGGACCTGATGAAACTCACGCTGCAACGGGCCAAAACAGCACGCGAAGCCATAAAAGTAATGACTTCGCTGGTGGCGCAATACGGTTACGGCAGCGAAGGCGAAAGTTTTTCGATAGCCGACCCCAATGAAGCCTGGCTGCTTGAAATGATTGGCACCGGAGGCGAAGGAGGAGCCGTGTGGGTAGCCATGCGTATTCCCGACGGAATGGTGACGGCCCATGCCAACCACTCGCGCATTGGTGCTTTTCCGTTGAATGACCCTGAAAATTGCCTGTATTCAAAAAATGTAATAAAACTTGCCGTTAAAAAAGGATATTACACACTGCAATCGGGGAAGCCCTTTAAATTTAACGATGTTTATGACCCGCCTACACCGGCGCATTTAAAATATACCGAAACCAGGGTGTGGAGCCTGTTTAGAAGAATGGCTCCTTCGCAGCATTTTTCACCGGATTATCACCGTGGCGAGCCGGGGGCCAAAGCATATCCTTTGTTTATAAAACCCGATTACAAACTGGAACTGAAAGATATTTTTAACCTTATCAGAGATCATTATGAAGGAACCGATTTCGACATGACCAAAGGTATAGCGGCCGGCCCGTTTGGAAACCCCAACCGTCCGCGCCCCATGGAGTGGGAGCTGAACGGAGAAAAATATTCATGGGAACGTCCCATATCAACACCGCAAACAGCCTATTCGTATGTGGCTCAACTCAGGAGCAGTTTGCCCGACGATTTTGCCCTGGCATGGTTCGCCTTTGACGATACCTATACCAACTGCTATTTTCCGTTTTATATTGCTTCCCAAAAAATCCCGCCCTCCTACCAAACCGGCGATATACGCCATTTCGACAGAGCATCGATGTGGTGGGCTTTTAATTTTGTTTCCAATGTTGCCAACATCCGTTATCAACCCATGGTTAAAGACATTAAAAAGGTACAGGCACAGCTCGAATCAAACTTTATCAGTCAACAGGACTCTGTGGAACAGGCAGCCTTAAAAGCTCCTCCCGATGAGCGTGTTAAAATATTAACGGCTTTTTCAATGGCTTCGGGCAACAAAGTTCATCAACAATGGATAGATCTTGGCAACTATCTGGTTATGAAATACAACGACGGGTATGTTAAAGATAAGGACGGACACATTAAAGCCGCCGGTTATCCCCAAAAATGGCTTAAAATCGTAACCGGTCAGGAGGGGCTGCGTTATTTGATAAATGATGAATAACCTTTGATTTTTATTAATTTTTTAATCGGCAGAAGCCTTTTGTATATTTGTGCGAAACCCGTACCTTTACCCTTTCAAAAAAAAACCGTTTCAATGGAGCCCGACATTTATCTTTCACCTGTCAACATCAGTTTACCCGATTACGCAGCAGAAACCGACCGCATGAGGTTGGCCAACGTAATTGAAATGTATAATGACCCTGATTCCGAATTTGAAAAGAGGGTTGTATTTAACAACCTTGAACAATATGACATTGCTTTAATAGGCATTCCCGAAGAAAGAGGATCGCTATACAATCAGGGAACAGCCGGGGCTGCCGATGAGGTAAGAAAATATTTTTACGCCCTGTTTTCCCACTGGAAAAGCCTTAAAATGGTTGACATGGGAAATGTTATAAAGGGAAACAGCTTGCAGGATACTTATTTTGCCGTTAAAAATGTAGTATCGGCATTGCTCTCAAAAGATGTGCTGCCAATTTTAATGGGAGGCAGCCAGGATTTAACATTTGCCAACTACCTGGCATACGAAGAGTTGGGGAGGATTGTAAACATTACAGCCATCGATTCGGTTTACGATTTGGGACAAGACAACCAAAATATTAACGCACGGTCGTGGTTAAGTCAAATTATACTGCACCAACCCAATTTTCTTTTTAACTTTACCAATATCGGGTATCAAACCTATTTTGTAAACCGCGAATCGGTGAGGCTGATGAAAGACCTCTATTTTGATGTACACCGGCTGGGCGTGGTAAGGGCAAATCTTGAAGAGGCTGAACCCATGATTCGCAATGCCGACATTTTAAGTTTCGATATTTCCGCTGTCAGGCAATCAGATGCGCCGGGTAATTTTAAATCCGGCCCCAACGGCTTTACCGGCGAAGAGGCCTGCAAACTGGCGCATTATGCCGGTATGAGCGACAAAATCAGCAGCATAGGGTTTTACGAGTACAACCCCCGATTGGACAATCGCGGACAAACGGCACACCTTCTGGCGCAAATGGTATGGTATTTTATCGACGGGTTTGTAAACAGACAAAACGACCTCCCCCATCTTGCTACCGACGATTATGTGAAATTTATTGTGGCTCCCGAAGGCTCTGAAGAAGAGATTGTTTTTCTTAAAAGCAATAAAACCGGCCGCTGGTGGATGGTTTTGGAATCGGAAAACAAAGAAAACACAAAGTACCGGCCTCACCAGTTTATTCCCTGCTCGTATGCCGATTATCAAACGGCACTCAACAACGAAATACCCGACCGCTGGTGGAAAGTACAACAAAAACTGATGTAAAAAAACAGTATTTTATATGTCGTACAATGCAATAAGGTATCCTAAAACCGAAGAAATATTAAATGTTATAACACACGGGTTGGGCTTTTTGCTCAGCATTGCCGCGCTGGTGCTGTTGGTGGTGTTTGCATCGTTAAAAGGCACTGTTTGGCATATTGTAGGGGCAGCTGTTTACGGCACCAGTCTTGTGGTTTTGTATCTCGCTTCCACGTTGTATCACCTGTCGCAAAAGCAAACAGTCCGAAACAAACTTAATATTTTCGACCACGCTTCCATTTACATCCTCATTGCCGGTACTTATACTCCTTTTTTACTGGTAACCCTGCATGGTGCCTGGGGATGGAGCCTTTTGGGAATTATCTGGGGACTGGCCATTGGCGGAATTATTTTTAAAATTTTTTTTATCGGTAAATACGATCTTATTTCGGCACTCCTTTATGTGCTGATGGGTTGGCTGATAATTGTAGCCATAAAGCCACTAAACGAAAATCTGGCAACAGGAGGATTGTGGTGGCTTTTGGGTGGAGGCATTTCCTATTCGGTGGGTGCTGTTTTTTATATGGTGAAAAAAATTCCGTACAATCATGCCATCTTTCATATATGGGTTTTACTGGGAAGTCTGGCTCATTTTATTGCTGTTTTTTATTATGTAATACCCTGATGCGGTTCTATTACGTGACAGAGCTGCTATCATTCTGCATTGCTTAGTGCTCAGACAATCAATAATCAAAAAAAGTTCCGGATTACAAAACGAAATGATTAATCATCACCCGGTAAAGTTATGATGCCTTTTTGTTTACAAGAAAAACACCACCCAAAATCAGTACTACCCAAATAAGATATACCAAACGAAAAGGTTCGTTGTCGAGAACACCCCAAAGAATGGCAACCACGGGAATCATATAGGTTACCGAAGAGGCAAAAACCGGCGTGCTTATCTTTATTAAATAATTAAAAATGATAAGTGCCAAACCGGTACCTACAACCGATAACACGGCCATGTATCCCAATCCCACCCACGATTGAGGCTCGGTAATAATTTTGTGAGGAATACCGGTAAAAATTACCATGTAAACAAGCGTGGGAATACCAATAAAAAAGAAAGTAAGTGTTGTAATTCCCAACGAGTTAACCGATTTAAAATAGTGCTTGACTAAATTAACATTAACGGCATAGCAAACAGATGCAAGTATCACCAAAGAAGAGTAAACAGAACCTGTTTTCAGGTCCAGGCCACTGGAAACATAAATAAGCCCGACAGCACCGGCAAGGCCGATTACAACACCCAAAATATTAAACCAATGAGTTTTGAAATGGAAAAACAAAACCCCGATAACAAGCGTAAAAAGAGGGGTTAACGAATTAAGGGTTCCGGCCAGCGAGCTGCTTATTTTTGTTTCGGCAATGGCAAAAAGCAACGCAGGCAGCAAACTGCCCACAACTCCTGAGACAATAAACGGTAAATAGAGTTTTACAGGCAATCTTTTCAGCGGTTTAACGGCCAAGGGCAACAGAAACAAAAAGGTGATAACAATTCGCAACAATCCCACTTCGGTTCCGGTAAAATATTCCAACGATTTTTTTATAAGAATAAACGAGGTGCCCCACACCAACACCAGTGTAATAAGAATCAGCCATGAAACAATCGCTCTGTTTTTATTCATTATTCGGAATTATTTTACTGTTTATTGGAGAATATGGCATCTAACCTGCCTAATTCACAAACCACTATCAATGGTTATATTTTACCCCGTCGTTTTAGAGAAGCGGCAATAAAAATCAACATCTTAAAGCTTTAATTATCAATCACCAAAGAAAACGACATCTAAAGCCGTCTCCTATCTTGAACATCAATCCTGCTCCGAAGGACAGGGCAAAAGTACATTTTTAAGTAAGAATGTGCCTATTTTCCGGCAAAAGAGGTAAATTCATAGTATCCTATCAACCTGTCGTAGTCGGGTACAATATTCCGGTAGTAAACATACACCTTGTATAAATTTTTGGTATCCCAAAAATCGCCTTCCAGCAACGTAACATCTGCCACCGATTTCCCGTGAGGGAGCACAACATACTGATAATTATAGTAACCCTGTTTTAAAAAAAGAGTGGCGGTGTACAATCTGCGGGTTTTATCATAAAACATTTTACTGTTATTGTTAAGTTGCCAATCGGTTAATGCACCTATTATATATACATCCGCATCAAAAAATTCGGAGTTCTTTAAAGTAAAATCAACCCGGGCATACTCGCCTTCAATGTTTGTTTGCTGATCGTTTCGTGCTTTTATCAATCGCATACCATGAATGTCGGTATAGGTTTCGTATTGCCGTTTGGCTCGGGAGTAATCGGTATGCAACAGCACTTCGTAGCCATTGTTTTTGCTTATAATCCGTTTAATATTAGGTGCCTGATAGTAATAACTTTTCATATCGAAAAATCTGAACTGGTTTCCACCGTCAAATACAATCCCGTCAGGATAGTTATACTCCAGGCTGTTGGGCATAACGGTGGTAGGCACCAGGTTTTGCTTCATATTGTCCCACCGTCCGTTTTGTCTGATAAAAACCCTGATTCGCTGGTCGGCCTGTGTATTAAAAAGTTCGGGAACATGTACCGTAAGGTCTATTTGCTGTTTGTGCTGTGTATATTCCAACTTTTTGGGATAATATGGAATGTCGGTAGCCACAGTAGCAACTTTTTCGTAAACAAAAAACCGGCGGGTAAAAATTACATTTTCATCGTCATCGCTATCCAAATACACCTTTAATATATAATTACCCGAAAGTTTTAGGTGCATATCGCCCGAAGGGATGACTGCCTGATAATGCACATACGAAGGAATGGCATTTAACGAAAAATCATACTTTGTGATATCGCCCTCCGAAAAGCCTTCCAGGTAATCCATCACCTGCAAATCGGAAGTCTGCCAGTTTCTGTCGCAATGAATCAGGGTATATCTAAAGGTGTAGCTCTCGGTATTCAGGTCATCAAATTCCAATTTAAGTTTTTCACCCGAGTTTAGCTCAATAACCGGATCGGAGAGCTGATTGCCCAACGGATACAGCAACACGGTTTGTATGTTGTTGTCGTAAACGAGGTCGGCATTTTTAATGGTAGCCGATTGTAACATCCCTGCCCAATTAGTTAATAAAAAGGCAAACAGCAGAACATTAATTTTTTTCCAAATCATAGGTAGTTTTTTTTTGATGACAGCTAAAAGACAAACGCCGGATTAGCAAAAATATTTGCCCTGACAACACACACAAAAGCTGCCCAACCGTTTATTTATAATTAATTCTTAATAATTTTATATTTTTACAAAATCTATTTTCATTTTAATTAACTTCGCCGAAATTATTACATGAATTAAATTAAATATGTCAACTATTTATTCCGTTAAAAAAGGCCTTGATATCAAGCTGTTAGGAGAAGCTGAAAAGGCCGTTGTTGACTTGGATGCCAAACGATTTGCCATAAAGCCGCCTGACTTTCTCGGTTGTTTTCCTAAAATGTTAATAAAAGAGGGTGATTCGGTTAAGGCCGGAACGCCCCTGTTTTTCGACAAATATAGAGAAAATATAGTTTACACCTCACCGGTAAGCGGGAAGTTTGTGGAAATAAAACGTGGTGCCAAGCGTAAAATTCTTGAGCTAATCATCGAGTCGGACGGGAATTACGAAAGCATTGATTTCGGGAGTGCCGATCCGGCATCCATCGACAAACAGACTGCTCTTGAAAAACTTTTAAAAAGCGGTATTTGGCCTTTAATCAGGCAACGGCCTTACTCGGTGGTTGCCAATCCGGACGATACCCCTAAATCGATTTTTGTTGCAGCCTTTAGCTCGGCGCCGTTGGCTCCCCAATACGATTTTATGGTTCAGGGCCGCGAAAAAGAGCTGCAGGCCGGTTTGAATGTATTGGCAAAGCTTACATCGGGCAAAGTTCATTTAAACACACACAACAAGCTTAACAACGCCGACACTTTTAAAGGCTTTAAAAATGTTCAGCTAAACACCTTTGCAGGGCCGCATCCTTCGGGCAATGTAAGTGTTCACATAAGCCGTATCGACCCTGTTAACAAAGGAGATGTTATCTGGTACACCGATGTTCAGGGAGTTATCACCATCGGCAAACTGTTTTTAACCGGTAAATACGACAGCTCCGGGGTTATTGCTCTTACAGGCTCCGAAGTAACAAAACCACGTTATTATCGTGTTTACAGAGGTGCCGGCATTACCAACATGATTGTAAACAATGTTTCCGGTGGTAAAAACCGTTTTATCAGCGGCGACGTGCTTACAGGCACAAAAATTGAACCCGACGGCTTTTTAGGTTTTTACGATTCGCAGGTTACCGTAATACCCGAAGGTGATTATTACGAATTTTTCGGATGGGCAAATCCCGGTTTCGGAAAATGGAGTTTTTCAAAAACCTATCCGGCCTGGTTAACACCCAACAAAAAGTACCGTCTCGACACCAACCTCCATGGCGGGCTCAGGGCTTTTGTTTTAACAGGCCTTTACGAAAAAGTGTTCCCTTTCGATATTTATCCCATGCAGTTGATGAAAGCCATTCTGGTTGAAGACATCGACTTGATGGAAAATCTGGGAATTTACGAAATTGATGCGGAAGACTTTGCCCTTTGTGAGGTTATCGACCCTTCCAAAATTAATATGCAGGAAATTGTCCGGAAAGGATTGGAAATGATGCGAAAAGAAATGAGTTAAGTAAAAAAATCAGAATAGTAACGCATGAAAGCGCTTAGAAAATTTATTGACAAACAAAAACCCCACTTTCAAAAAGGAGGGAAATTTCATTGGCTTGAGTCAACTTTCGACGGCTTTGAAACCTTTTTATTTGTTCCCAACACAGTAACAACAAAAGGTGCACATATCAGAGATGCCATTGACATGAAACGAACCATGATTGTTGTGGTACTGGCAACCATCCCGGCTTTGCTGTTTGGAATGTGGAATGTAGGCTACCAACATTTTTTGTCGTTGGGGCAAAC
>CAYVWX010000089.1:0-11728 GCA_964455635.1 uncultured Lentimicrobiaceae bacterium
TGTTTTGTCATGATTTTCGGCTTCGCCATCGAAAATCACGCCAAAACGGATATCACATTTTTCTTGATACCCCGGGTGTTAGCCCGGGGTTATAATATGCCACCCCTTCGGGGTTCTTTTTAATCATGCTGTGTATTTAATTTTCGCCATGAGTGCTTCATCTGTTTTTAATTTTGAATTGGCGCCCTGAAAGGGCAGCCTATTTCAACAAAAGGCAACGCCTTTTGGCCTATACCGCAACCTGACATACGCCCTGAAAGGGCAGCATAATGAATACGACAACGTTAGAAAAGTTTTATTGTCAGTTTTCATCAGCTTATTATGATACACCGTATAAGAACCCTTCTTAAAGTATCCTTATCTATTTTGTAACGACAAGCTTTTGGGTACGAACGTTGTCGCTGTTTCGTATTTCCACCGTATAAATACCCGGTTTTAGGGTAGAAATATTCATCGTTACTCTGTTTTGCCCTTTAACGGTTTCTTTTATTTGCTGCAACGCCATCCTGCCGGCCATGTCATATACCGATAGGGTGGATGCTTCTTCTTTTTTGCCGGAAAATATGATGGTAACCTGTGTTGATGCCGGATTTGGAAAAAGTACCGGAGACAAATTATATCCCTTGTTCTCGCTCAATCCTGTCCAGGTATAGGATACATCAAAAAACGACAGTATTTCGGCCATATAACCTGCTTTGTTACATGTTTCGTTG
This sequence comes from uncultured Lentimicrobiaceae bacterium, assembly GCA_964455635.1. GTDB lineage: Bacteria > Bacteroidota > Bacteroidia > Bacteroidales > F082 > B16-G9. The sequence goes on from CAYVWX010000089.1 coordinate 714, forward strand.
TCATCAAGCCCGCCAAACTCAAAAGTACTTCCAACCGTTTTGTAGGTATCGTTATAATAGGTTACAACCGCATTTTCATGGGGTGTTGTGTTGTACATCAGCAATCCGGCCAGACTGTCGGGTTCAATTTCATCAATATAATTATTGGCGCCGCTGTATTTAAAACCGTAATTGTTCATAAAGTTATTTTGGTCGCCGGCTATGGAGTCGAGAAAATCAGTTCCATCATCCAGTCCGTGAATATGAAACATAGGATGCACGGGAGTAGGATTATCATAAGCCCAGGTGTCGCCACCTTCCATGTAAATACGGCCTCCCTGGTTTAAAAAACCGGCCAGTTTGGTTCCTTCGGCGTTGCTTAATACATAGTTATCGCTATAAATTCCCAGGCACACAAAAGCACATTTATAATCGTTTAGGTTGTCAGGAATTTCGGTAACCATTTCTGAGGGAGTGGTTAAAATATTTAAGCATTGAACCATTGAATCGGGCGAAATGGTGGAAGCGGCGAGGTCGATAATAACCACCGGTTTTTGCCCTACAATCACACTAAAGCTGTCGGCACCGCTGATGCTGTTATCGGCAACCCAGTTAAAGTTAAACAGGGCAATGGTAGCGTCAGGCGTGTCGGCATCTGCCGTTACGCTGTAACTGTTTACAGCACTGGAATCGGGAGCGAGGTTGCCATAGGAGGCGGCAGGGCTGTTTACCGTAATATATTGATTTGCCGATGAGAGCAGCCCCTGAATGTTGGTTGCCGGTGCTGTTCCGTTGTTTTTCATGGTAATGATAAAATCGGCTGTTTCGCCCGGATCAAGTTTTCCGTTTCCATTTCCGTTGGCATCATCCACAGAGTAAGAATCCATAGTAAGATTGGGAGCATGAGCTGTTTCGGTAAAGGAAGAGTTTGTGGTATCGGTGCCATAAACCGACCTCAACGAAAAATGGATGATATGTCCGTCGGGAATAGCGGTTGAGGCCAAAATACGGAAAGCATTTTGAATTAGAACGGAATCGTGGGCTGCTATCAGGCCATAATTTTCGGTGCTGTCCTCCAAAGTTACATAAGGGTCGTTATTGACTGAAAGGGTAACCATAACGCTGTCGGCATCCACATCACCAACATTTTCCATTGATACGGAAAGGTCGGTTTCTTCGCCAAAATCAATTTGGCCGTTGCCGTTACCGGTCGTGGTATCGTTAACCCAATGGTATTGGTAGGTAACAAAAGCGCCATCGGAAGGAATAACCTGGATGGTAGAAATATAGGGCTGATAATTTTGTGCCGTTACCACAAAATCGGCGGTACCGGGTACTGTAAACGGGTCGAAATTAATGGTGGCATTACCCAACGAGTCAGCTTGTGCGGTTCCTTTTAACTCACCATTCATCGACAAAGCAGCATAAGCATAAGGGGCAACGGTAACCGAAATGGAGTTGGTTCCAATGATAATGGCTGTAGGAACTGTTACTGTCATGGCCTCGGGTACGGAGTAGTAAATCATCAGTGAAGGATCGCCCATAAGGTTGTAAATATCCCAGTAATAGGGCTCGGCAGAGGAACCACTTTCGGAAACGGCAAGGTTGCCGGCAAAAACATGTTGATCCATGGTTGTGTACCAGTCGGCATACGGCTCGCCATGGTCGTGCCAGGCGCGGTCGTAGTTACCCAGCCCTGTTTGTTCGTAAGGGGGTGGGTTTTCGGAGATGGTTCCCACACCCACACCAAAATAATAATCTTCATCCCAGTAAGTACTGTTAGAACCTCCTATATAGCCCAAGGCTCCTTTGTTGGCAGCGCGCAAAAGCTCTTCGGCAAAACAATCTGTCTGAAATTCGCTGGTAGAGCAACAGTTACCAATCAGCAACCCGTATTTATCCTGATTTTGCAAGGTGGGGATATCGGAAATGGTAAACGAAGGGTCATACCAGCCGTCGGGACTGCCATGTGCCGTATAATTGGCAAAAGAAACGCCATTGCTGATGTTTTGAATAATTTGTGCCGAGTTGCTGCCCGAGTTGGGATACAGATAGGTGTGTGAATAAATATCGTGTGCTTCGTTAAAATAGTTAATGGTTCCGTAATTTATCTGTCCATTGCCCCAGTCGGCTCCGTGGCCGCTATCCATACCGGCAATCATAACCACCGAATCGAGATAAGCGGGATCGGGCATGGTATATTGTTCGTATTCCAGTGTTTTATCGATGTATGGCTGTAGTTGTGTGGTGTTTTCGGCAGAAAATCTTCCGTAGTACAATTCAGGAAAAATGTCGTTGGTGTATTCGCAACTGTTTCTGTCGGTTACGCCGTTGCCATTGTTCCACACATCTACCTGGGCAATGTCGCCCACAAACAGGGCAAAAGAAGGTGCCGGATCTTCGTCGGTCCCCAGATTATACAAATTTTCGAGCCAGGCTTTAATATCTTCTTTGGTTGAACCGATAACATCGGTATAGCCCACAACTACATCAAATCCTTTTTTGGTTTTCCACTGAATAAAAGGTTGCAGCTGCTCTTCAAACATTCTGTCGGAAACAATGGCATATTTTACGGGATAATGGGTAATCGTGTCGCGCATTGCAGGTTTTGAATAGTTTAAAAGGTTTTGATACGTTGCCTCGAAATAGGGTGAATAGTAACGCTTTTTAAGTTGGTTGGTTTTGGCTAAATCGGCTCCTTTAAAGGTGATTTCAAAGGTGAGGTTTTCGTAAACACGCACCATATTTTTTACCGGATTGTATTGAACCGGACGTATGTTGATGCGTCCTATTCTAACGGCACGCATCTGTCCCAACACATCAACGGTAACCAACTTCGACTGATTAAAATCATTGGTTTTATAGCTATCTTTATTCCAAAGAAAATCGGGATTGGCCCCGCATTTTGATTGTGGCCCCTGACAGGGAATAATTTTATAAGGAACACCGTAATCGCTAAGTTTATACTCTTTAACGGTATATCCCGTAACGGTAACAACCGGTGTTGCATCCTGAGGAATTTCAATCAACCGGCCTCTGACGGGCAGCTCGGGATTTCCCACCGTTTGCGATTTGGCATAATGTGCAATTTGGATACGGGCAAAGGTTCCTTTTTCCGTTTCAACAAAAGCAAACTTCATCCATCCAACCGTATTGGTAATTTGAAGTTTTAAAGCTGATTTTCCCGTTAGTACAAGCGACGATTTTCCTGAATTGCCTGTTTTAATGGTTCGCGAAGTGGCTGTAAAGGCAAATAAGCCGAAAAGTAAAATGAACAGGCCTTTGGCCATCGAGGTATAAAATGATTTCATATCAAAGTAATTTGTTAAAAAAAAACAAAAATAACAATATAATTACCATTGACAATTAATGGTTTGCGGGCGTTGTATTTAATTTGTAAAAAATACGTATTTGGAAAAGATATAAATAGGTCGGGGATTTCCGATAATTTAAAATTCGTTTTCAACAACTCCGGCAATGGTCATTTTAACCTCTTCCAGCCTGTTTTCGGAGGCTTTTTTAATTTCAAAGACATAAGGAGGAATTTCAATTATCTCGTTTTCCTGTGGAATGCTTTCGTGATAATGCAAAATAAAGCCGGCCAGTGTTTCGTACTCCTCCGACTGGGGAATTTTAAGGTTATATTTTTCGTTGAGGTAATCAATTTCAAGCCGTGTGGAAAAAATAAATTCTTTTTCCGACAGTTGTTCTTCTTTGTCGGTATCTATGTCGTATTCATCTTCAATTTCGCCAAATATCTCTTCAATAATATCTTCCATGGTAACAATGCCCGATGTTCCGCCAAACTCGTCAACAACAATGGCGATGCTTTTATGGTTTTTAATAAACTCGTTCAAAAGGTCTTTTGCAGCCATCGTTTCGGGATAGATATCCACTTTCCGGATGATTTTTTGAATATTTGAAGGGTGCGAAAAAATATCGTAGGCATGCAGATAGCCGATAAGGTTGTCGATGTCGCCCCGGTAAACCATAATTTTTGAGTGGCCGCTGGAAATAAAAAGTTTCACTAATTCGTTGACATCGGTATTGATATCTACGGCTACAATTTCGGTTCGCGGAACCATACAGTCGCGAAGTTTTACATTTTTAAAATCCATGGCGTTTTGTATCATTTGGATTTCCTGTGTGTTTTCCTCCACCTGTTCGGGCTGAAAATCTTTAATGTACTCATCAAGGTCAACAGCACTAAAAGTATAAACTTCGTCTTTTAATTTTATTCGGAACACTCTTTTTAAAAGAAACTCGGAAAAGCCGATGTAAACGATAATAAGCGGATAAAAAAGTACATAAAACAGCCAGACGGGAATGGCAAGAAGTTTCAGAATGGCATTGGGATTGATACGAAAAAGAATTTTAGGTATAAATTCGGCAACAATAAGTATCAGTAATGTTGACAGCACCGTTTGTGTAACAAGCACAAAAAATTCGGTATTAAGAGCTTCCGGAAGCAGTGCCGTGATGGGGCTTTTTAAAATTTTGGCCATTACAATGCCGTAACCCACCAAAGCAATGTTGTTGCCCAGCAAAAGTGCTCCTATAAAACGGGAAGGATTTTTGTAAAACTGCGACAGAATACGTGCCGATGAGTTGTTGTTTTTAATATCAAGCTCCTGTTTCAGACGGCTGGAGCTGACAAAAGCTATTTCAAGGCCTGAAAAAAAACCTGACAAAACAAGGGTTATCAAAACAATTATGTAGTCGATGTTCATTTAAGCAAAATTAAAAAATCCGGTCATTCATTGTCGTTGTCATCGGTTTCTATTTCCGACCGTTGGATATTGTAAATTTTTCGTTGGCTAAAATCTTCGTTGGCTTCCAGGCTGTCGCCAAAAATTAATTTGTCGGGCCCGGTAATTTTTACAAACGAGCGGGCATAAATCATTCTCTTTTTTTGATCCCAGTCGAGGTTTTCGGTGTTGAGCTGTTCATGGGTTTCAAAGTTTTTAACCACCACATCGTTTCGGGCTTTCAGGTATTTTTTTTTGGCGTAGTTAATGCCGTAGTTAGCACGGATAAAAGCTTTTTTATGTTCGTTTTTATCGTACAAAAAAACGGTAAATCCTTTTGGAAACTCGGTATAAGATTCTTTTCCGTCGTACTTTATCATGACGGGTGCTTTAAGGGTAACCTGCAGCAGTCCCGAATCGGTTCGTACATACTCAATGTTGTAGGCTGTAACTCCCGAGATGGTATCGTCGGCAGTAATTTTTTTAATGGTTTCAATATCGTTTTCACACGAAAAAAGCATTATCCCGACAAAAATCAGGACAATGCTTTTTATTAAATTTTGAACCATTTTAAAACAGATTAATGACTACTTAGCCGATCTGGCCGTGGTTTTTTCGTTAATCCAGCAGCCAACGGTATAAGGGTCGCCATCGTTAATATTGTAAAAAAACATAACCTCTTTGGTGGGAAAATGTTTTTGATAAGCCGAAATCAGTTTGTTCATCGACTCGGCCATTTCGGGCTCTACCTTTTTGGCTTTTTTGTATTTGTCAACGGCAGCCCAGTAAGCCACCAGCTTGGTTAAGTCGTTGTTGCCGCATTTGGCAGCACTGGCAGCATATAAATCGCCGATAAAAGCATAAGGGGCTCCTTTATGCGGATTAGTCTTTATGGCTTTTAAGGCCATTTCACGGGCTTTTTCGTTGTTGTTTTTGTATTTGTAAATCTGTGCCAGATACATATAATCGTCGTAAACTTTATCGGTATCTTCCATGGTGGTAGCCATTTTGCAGTACTGCATGGCCTTGTCATATTTTTCATCTTTAAGATACAGTTTTCCAATCAGGAAAGCCGATTCGGGTGATGGCTCGGCCTTATTCAGGTTAACAACGGCATCGAGATAAAGTTTTGAATCGACACATTTTTTGTCGTCAAGAATACTTGTAATTTTTTTCAGCAGTTCCAAACTGTCGGGATGTTCATCAAATTTTTTCTGATAAATACGAACCAGTACATCGCAGGTGGCAAAAGGTTCAAACATGCTTTCCAGCGAACCTTTTACATTTTCGTTAATTTCTACTTTTCTGGTTTTGCCGGCAGCTTTATATTTGGCAATATTGGCATCAACATAATTGCTTATTTGGTCGTAAGTGTCAATAACTTCCGAGGGGTCGGCCTCACCGTTTTGAACCATGCGCGTTAGTGCCCTGAAGTAATAAATTAAAACAGCACCTTTGGAACGGCCCTTTTGCATATCAACCGACTGTTTTAAAACTTTATAAGCCTCTTTATATTGTGACGGCCTGAATTTATAAATGGCTACCCCTTTGTCTCCCATAATTTTACCAACCTGCGAACGACCTTTGTAAACCGGAAAGTATTTCATTCTTTTATCGTACACCATCAGCAGGGTGTCGATAAGTTTTTCTTTCAGAGCGGCATCTTTTTCGTTTTTAATACGGTATTCCATAATTTTAATACCGTGGATAAGCATGTTCTGGCTGGAGCGGGGGCAGTTGTTAAAGGTATAAATCCAGGGTTTGATGGCATCGTTTACCACATCGCTTTTGTAGTGACTTTGTTTCCAGTATTTGTATGGTTCAACATAAAGCGACAGGTTGGTAATACATTTAACACTGTCCTTACCATATTTAGGTATTTGTTGCTGGGGAACCAACTTTTCAAAACCGGAGGTGTTAAAAGCAAACAAGTTAAATCCTGCTCCTAAAACCAAAAATAATAATAACACTTTAGCTTTCATAACACATTATTTAAAAAAATAAATCAATTTATTTGTATCTTCTTTTGTAAAACCACTGTTCGTTAATAGATAAACCGAGGGTAAAATTAATAAAACTTTCGCGTAGCAGCCCAAAATTTGTTGTTCCTCTGCTTCTGTATTCGGCACTTAAATTTATGGTTGTTCTGCTTTTCCTCATGGGGAATTCTGTTCCAAAGCTTATGCCAAACTCGTTTAATTGATGTCCTCTTAAATTCAAATACGATGTACCGTAATGAAAACCGGCCCGATAGGTCATTTTTTTAAACAGTGGCGAAAGGGTAGTGTGCTTAGGAGTATATTGGCCTCCAAATGACACTTTCCAGGTGTTGTTAATGGAATCGGAAACACCAAATGCTTTGAATTTTTCCCACTGTTGAAACTCAATATCCAGGCCGGCCATCCACAAGCCCGTTTTCCGGAAAGTAGCGCCAAAACCTGCCCGCCCGGGGATGACTACCGTGCCCTCTTCGTCGGGTAAATAAAAAATAGTGTCTTTATCATAATCCACATCCTGATATCCGCCAAAGAGTGTTTTTCCCAAAGAGGTACGGGTAGCTTTTGCGTTTGCCAACGGAGCATAAACAGCACCGAGTGTTAACATTTGCCTGTCACCGAAATGGATGTCGTATTGAGCACCGAAGTCATAAACAAAATCATGAAGGTCGATGTCTCTAATGGTTCTTGTTCCTAAAATGTTGATGGAGTCGGCAAAATAGATAAGGCTTTTAAACGAACCCAGCCCGAAAGTATAATTAATGTTGGCCCCCACCCTGAAGTTTTTAGATACTTTAAAAGCATTGCCCCAGTAAACCTGATTGATACGGCCTTCGCCATCGAGGTTGTTGATAATGTCGGTAAAATGGTATTGGCTCATATCGACGGTAATATCAATATTGTAACCAATTTCGCTAAACGGCAGCAGTCCGAGGCTTGTTTTCCACCACCGGGTAATGGGAAAACCCATAAGAATGTAACTAAGGGTAACACTGCTTGAATTTTCGGATTTGTACAGGCTGCTTAATGTTCCGGCTTCGGCCTTGATGCCGGTTTCGAAAACAAAAAAGGTTGAGTCGAATACGCCATAGGATGCAGGATTGTTGGGGTTAACATGCCGCGGGTCGGAATAACCCAGTGAAATACCTCCCATCGACTGCGACACGTTGTTTACATTTCTGCCTTTTAAATCACCCAAACCATAATAGGAATAGGGTGAGTTGATACGGTTTTGACTGAATACGGCTAACTGTATCAGTACAAAAGCCCATAAAATATTTCGTTTGTTAATCTTCATTAAATTTTAGGATTTCTATTAATCCCTGCATTACAATATTTGGGGTTGCAAAGATGCTATTTTTTAGCTTTTTATCAAAATATTTATAATCGCCGCCGCTAATTATTATTTTTAGCGGGTTGTATTGCTCACAATAGCTGTTAATAATGCCGTTAACTTCGGCTAAAACACCATTTAAAACACCACTTAAAATAGAGGTTTTGGTGTCGGCACCAATGAGGGGCGGCTCTTCAATATTTTTTATTAACGGCAGTTTGCCGGTAAAAGTATGCAGGGCTTTAAAACGCATTTGAATACCGGGACTTATTCCTCCTCCGAGGTAAGTTTTATTTTCGGTTACAAGGTCGTAAGTAATGGAGGTGCCTGCATCAATAACAAGTACATGGTGTCCGGGGAAAATTTTAACGGCTGCCGCCACGGCTGCTATTCTGTCCTTGCCCAGTGTTTGAGGCGTAGCATATTTATTGTTAAAGGGAAGGGGTGTTGACGGGTTCAGGTTAACATGAAAAAAACGGCTTTCAAGCCAGCTGTCCAGCTCGGGAGGGTAGTCTTTAACGGCCGAAATAACAGAGCTTTTAAGGTCGGGGTATTTGTTGTAAAGTTTTTGAAGCGTTTCGATATCTGCCTGCGATGTTTGCTCTGCCACAAGTAATTCATCGTTGTTAAAAACAGCGAGTTTAACCCATGTATTTCCAATGTCGATGACTAATCGTTGCATAATATGGTTTGGTATAAAGTGCAAAAGTACGTTACCTGAGGCATAGCCAAAAGAAAATTAAATTTTTTTAAAGAAAAATGTGGTTAATAAAAAAATTATCTATCTTTGCGCCTCCAAAAAAGGAGGTACCATAGCTCAGTTGGTAGAGCAACGGACTGAAAATCCGTGTGTCCCTGGTTCAATTCCAGGTGGTACCACATCTTTTAAACCCCGGTAGTTTTATCGGGGTTTTTTTATTTGAGGTTGCTTTTAGTTATCTTTAAACCCGCATACCTTTTTTATTAACGCATTCGTGGCTTTTTCTGCTTTTAACTTGTGAAATCGAGGCATCGGCTACGGATGCGACAAAGAAGTAATAAGGGCGATTAAACTTATGCCCAAATGGAAACCGGGTAAACAACGCGGCAAAAATGTGGCTGTTTTATATAGTTTGCCTGTAAAATTTAAGTTGTAACTATCCCTGTTTTTTGCGGTTATACCTTTTATTGCCGGAACCTTTTTTATGGTTTTTACCGTTGCCATTCCCCTTGTGGTTAAAGCGTTTTTTACCTCTAAAACGGTTGTCTCCGCCTTTTCTGCCCTCTTTCCATTCAGGCCCTTTGCCCAATTCGGAGGGAAGCGGTAATTTATCAACCTCTTTACCTATTAAAGCTTCAATGCGGCCAAACTTATACATATCATCTTCGTTGATGAGGGTAATAGCCAGTCCGGTGGAAGCAGCACGAGCCGTACGGCCAACACGGTGTACATAGTCTTCGGCATCGCCGGGAACATCGTAGTTGATAACGATGTCGATATCCTTAATGTCGATACCGCGGCTGAGTACGTCGGTGGCTACCAACACACGGGTTTGTTTTGAGCGAAAACCACGGAGTACCTCTTCGCGTTTAGCCTGTTCCAAATCGGACGAAATGCCTTCAACACGATATCCGTTGCTTCGCAAGCCGCGAACAATGTCGTTTACTTTTTTCCTGGTAGAGGTAAAAATAAGAATACTTTTTGCTTCGGGACGCTCGGCAATAAGCACTTTAATCAACGCTGTTTTTTGAGCCTCATAAACAAGAAAAGCCTCCTGCAGAACACCTTCGGCAGGTTTCGACAAGCCAATGGTAATTTCCACGGGATGTTTCAAAGTTCTGGAGGCGAGTGTTTTAATTTTAGGCGGCATGGTAGCGCTAAACATGAGTGTCTGTCTGTTTTTGGGCAGATGGGTAATTATTTTTTGAATATCGTCGTAAAAGCCCATGTCCAACATGCGGTCGGCTTCGTCGAGGATTAAGTATTTAAGGTGTTCAAATTTAACATATCCCATGTTTAAATGTGAGATAAGTTTTCCGGGGGTTGCAACTACAATTTCCGAACCGCTTGTAAGTGCCCGTTTTTGTTGTTCCCATTCGGAGCCGGTACCACCCCCATAAATGGCAATGGACTGTGCATTGGTAAAATAGGAAAACCCCTGTATCTGCTGATCGATTTGCAAAGCCAGCTCGCGGGTGGGAACGATAACCAGCACACGTGTTTTATGCTGCTCTTCCTCCTTCAGCAGCTCGTTGAGAACCGGAAGGATAAATGCAGCTGTTTTTCCGGTACCCGTTTGCGCACAGGCAATAAGGTCTTTTTTATCTAAAATAGCGGGAATAGCCTGTTCCTGTATCGGTGTTGCTTCTTCAAAACCCATATAGGAAATAGCCTCCAGTAAGGTATCGGAAAGATTTAATTCTTTAAAATTCATGTTGGAAAAAAGTAATGATATACATTTAATAGAAGTTGCAAAGGTAATAAACAATTGATACGATGCCCATGAACAACCAATTGGAAAAATTCCGGCGGGAAAAACATCGTGGATTTAAGGCGGCCATTGAAAATTTTTTTTGATATTAGCAGTTGTAGCCAATGCATAGAAAAAATTCAGTTATAGAAAATAAATTTGGAGAAAGGTAAATTATTATTTACTTTTGTATCAAATGTTGGTCGAAGGATTATTAAATGAAGTGTTCAGAATTATTTCGACTACTAAAAAAAGAAGGTTGGTATCCGATTTCACAGAAAGGTTCACATATTAAAATGAAACACGACCAAAAAGAAGGCGTTATTATTTTCCCAAATCATGGAAGTCAGGAAGTTGGAAAAGGGCTTGAGAAAAAAATTCTGAAAGACGCAGGAATTAAATCATAAATATTAATGCGATGAAACATTCATGGCGGCAAGTCGTCACACAGATGCATGATTATAAGCTCCGGAGGAGCGAAATATTTATAGCCTCGGGTGTTAACCCG
>CAYVWX010000090.1:0-11706 GCA_964455635.1 uncultured Lentimicrobiaceae bacterium
ATATTTTTATCGTTGTAAAACGAACTCAAGGTGTCGGCTTCGTCTTTAACCTGCATATAAAGCATTTTTTTCTGCGGTACACACGATGAAAAAAGGACGGCAATCAAGCCAATCCAAAAAACTGTTTTTAAACTTAAAGGAATAAAATTTTTCATTAATGTAATTGTCTTATAACTTGTTATAGTGTTTTTGTGTTATCTTTTGGTAAATAAAGATAAAGGGCAAATTTAAACCTTTTTTTAAAAGTGTAACCAATCAAAAAATAAATAATCAAATTTCATAATTTTTTATCAAAATTAAAAACGGTTAAATTACATTTGTAGCTCAATAAAAAAAACAGAGATTATGAAAAAATTCACCTTTATTATTTTGTCCTTTGCTTTGGGTTTTTCCGCTTTGGGACAATCCGGAAAAAACGTATCGATTCCTAAAATTCTTACCAACATAACACACGACGATAATGGAGCGTTGCTATATACTTCACCCAAAACCGATGCAAAGGCTTTTTTAATAAAAAGCACCAACTTCTACACCTCCGATAGCATTTTGATTAATCCCGTGGGAACGCCGGAAGGTATTTCATTTGACTTTGGTAAAAAAGATTTTTGGGGAATTATTTACTATGGAATGTATCCCCGCCACGCTTCCAAATTTCCACAACCGGTATTTTTTAAACGCTCGGCCAAAATTATCGAGGGAAAAGCTGATATTAACCTTAAAAATATGGGGGGCAAGTATGATATTGCGGATTACGAATCAACAGGCAAACTAAAATTAGGATATCGTATTGTTAACAATAAGGGAAATATTATTTACGACGGAAAAATAATTATAAAAGGTAAAGGCCCCTTCACGGTTGATTTATCAATAACCGAAGGGCCGTTTGTAAACAAAGTTACCGGAACCGATGCCGTGATTTGGTTTAACACCAACAAACCATGCAGCCCTTCGGTAGAGGTTAACGGAATGACATTTAAAGCTCCTTCAAAAATGATGAACATGATGGGGGATATCCATCACGAAATCAGAGTTCACCATTTAAAACCCGGCACAAAGTATAAATATACCGTGCATTACGGCGACAATCGGGAGAGCTATTCGTTTAAAACAAATCCTGAAAAAGGAAGCCGCAAGCCTTTTGTTTTTGCTTTTACCAGCGATTCGCGACAGGGTAACGGTGGCGGCGAAAGAAATATTTACGGTACCAATGCCTACATCATGAAAAAAATGGCTGCTTTGGCTCTCTCAAAAGGTGCAGCTTTTTTTCAATTTACCGGCGACATGATAAACGGTTATTCCATAAATGTGGGTGAAGCACGTTTGGAATATAAAAACTGGAAACGTAACCTGGAACCTTTTTGGCATTATATACCTTTTTATGTAGCCCCCGGAAACCACGAGGTAACAGTAACCTCTTTTGATGACGGAAGCAAATACGGGCTGTCGGTTGATAAATTTCCTTACAATGTCAATTCGGGAGAACGAATTTTTGCCGACGAGTTTGTAAACTTCGAAAACGGCCCCGTCAGCGAAGATGGAAGCCGTTACGATCCGGACAAGAAAAATAAAGATTTTCCACCATATTCCGAAACGGCTTATTATTATGTGTATGGTAATACTGCCATGGTAGTGTTGCATTCCAATTATTTATATACCCCGAGCACATACAATATTCCCGAAATAGGCGGAAATGTTCATGGCTATATTATGGATAACCAGCTGGCATGGCTGGATAAAACATTGGCAACGTTAAATAAAGATAGCGATATCGACAATATTTTTGTGACTATTCATACTCCGGCATTTCCTAACGGAGGCCATTCGGGAGACGATATGTGGTACGGTGGAAACAACAACATAAGACCTTACATTGCAGGCAAACCCGTTAAAAAAGGAATTATTGAACGAAGAGATGAGTTTTTAAATATTATCGTTAATAAAAATCCAAAAGTGGTGGCTCTGTTAACCGGCGACGAACACAACTACTGCCGGATGAAATTAACCGATAAAACACCAAGGTATCCCGAAAATTGGAATCATAAAAAATTGCACCTTACAAGGCCCTTATGGCAAATTACAAACGGATCTTCCGGAGCACCTTATTATGGACAGGAAAAATTAATTTGGTCGTCATCGGTCGAAAAATTCTCGACACAATATGCATTAATGCTCTTTAGCGTTGAAGGTACAAAAATTAAACTGTCGGTTTTTAACCCCGATACCATGGAAAAAATTGAAGAAGTATATTTAAAAAAGTAATGCTTATAGCTCATTCATAAATCTTTAGGCTGTATTGGTAATTTTTATGCCGGGCTATTCTGATCTGCCTTTGTAAATAAGACTGGAATTACTACCTTTACTGGCTCAAAAATATCAATATGGAAAATCGTTGGGTGTTTAAAGAAGCACCTGAAAGTGAGGTTGTTGAACGGCTTTCGCGGGAGCTCAACATTAATCGCCGACTAGCTGCTTTGCTGGCCCAACGGGGGATTACTGACTTTAATCAGGCAAAAAGTTTTTTCAGGCCGAAATTATCCGATCTTCACGACCCGTTTTTAATGAAAGATATGGATAAGGCTGTTGAGCGGATTCAAACAGCTGTTTTTAAAGGAGAAAAAATTGTAGTTTATGGCGATTACGATGTTGACGGCACTACCGCTGTTTCTATCGTTTATAATTTTTTAAAACATATTCATAAAAAAGTTGAGTTTTATATCCCCGATCGGTATAAAGAAGGGTATGGAATATCGATACAAGGTATTGACTCAGCCATTGAACACGGTGCAACCTTGATGATTACCCTTGATTGCGGAATTAAAGCAGTGGATAAAGTTGACTATGCTAACAAAAAAGGACTGGATATAATTATTGGCGATCACCACAGGCCCGGCGACCAATTACCCAAAGCTTTCGCTGTTCTCGATTCAAAACGCGACGACTGTAACTATCCTTACCACGACCTTTCGGGAGCCGGTGTCGGGTTTAAACTTACTCAGGCCATTGCGCAAAAAATGAACCTGGATGAAAATCTTGTTTTTGAATCACTTGATTTAGTTGCGATTAGCATTGCCGCCGATATCGTACCCATTACCGGCGAAAACAGAGTATTAGCCTATTTCGGGCTCAAACAATTAAACAAAAACCCCCGGCCGGGCATTCTCACTTTGCTACAATCAGCCGGATTAAGAAAGGGAAAAAACAAAAATTTTTATTTTGACAAAGAAATTACCATCAGTGATTTTGTGTTTTTACTTGGCCCGCGAATTAATGCGGCAGGCAGACTTGAAAGTGCCACCGATTCGGTAAAACTTATGATAAGTAAAGACATGGAGTATGCCGATAAACTGGGCAAACAAATTAATAATTTAAACCTGCACCGCCGCGACCTTGACAGAGACATTACCAAAGAGGCCATCGACATGATTACCAAAAACGATGACATGAAAGAGCGGAAAACCACCGTTGTTTACAATCCTCAATGGCACAAAGGAGTTGTGGGTATTGTGGCTTCGCGACTAATCGAAAACTTTCACCGGCCAACCATCGTCCTTACCTATTCCGACGGGTTAATTTCAGGCTCTGCACGTTCAATCAAAAAATTTGATATCTACGATGCCATCGATTCCTGTTCGCATCTGTTAGAACATTTCGGAGGGCATACTTTTGCTGCGGGGTTGGCTTTTAAACCCGAAAACATGGAGGCTTTTGTTTCCTGTTTCGAAAACTATGCACAGCAACACCTTACCAACGACATGATGATTCCTGAAATTGAAGTGGATACCGAACTTTTTATCAGCGATATTAATACACGATTTTATAATATCCTAAAACAATTTGCCCCCTTTGGCCCCGGCAACATGTTGCCTCTTTTCCAATCGTCCGATTTAATTGATACCGGTTACGCCCGTCTGGTGGGAAAAAACGGTGGAGAACATCTCAAATTTTCAGTTGTTCATCGAAACAGGTCGGGAAATCCTGTTCCCGCCATAGCCTTTAATCAGGGACACCATATTGAACGTATTAAAAGTGGCGAACCCTTTAAAATTTGTTATCATATTGTTGAAAACGCATGGCAGGGAGTAACCAACCTTCAGCTTAGGGTTAAAGACATTAAATTTGAAGACTAATCGTTAACATCTATCGTAACCCTGAAACTTTTAAGTTTAAAGGCCAAAAACAACAGTACTATCCCAACCAAAACAGCCAGCACCCCGGTTAATATAACCATGTAAGCAGCCATTGCAAAAGGATTAAACAACAGGGCAATTCCAAAAATAATTGTAACAATACCGTTTATAATAAAAGACATCTTACCATTGTAGCCCTCCGGCAAATTAAAAGCGGTATAAAGCTGAATAACTCCCATAAGAAGTGCCCAAAGTCCTATTATTATTACAAAAAACTTTAGCGAATTTTGGGAGAAAAAAGTAAGCATGACTCCTAAAATCAGCATAACCGCTCCCTGTACCAGGTCGTAAATACTAAAAATATGATTTTTGTAATTAGAATATACCCCGTACAACATTACAACGGAAGCTATTAAAATTAAAGCACCCAAATAAGTTACAATGGTTAGTATTAAACCCTGTGTGGCAAAAATAGCCAGGATACCGTAAAACAAGGCAATAAGACCGCTAATTAGCAGCAAACTCCAAATGCTGTTGGATTGATTTTTCATAACAATTAATTTTGGTACGAAAGTAAATAAATCATCCTTTGTTTCGGTTTTGAAATAAAAAAAATAAATTTCAAAAAAAATTTGCAAAAAATAAAAATAGTGTATCTTTGCAGCCTCAATAATTGAGACACACTCCTCCATAGCTCAGTTGGTTAGAGCATCTGACTGTTAATCAGAGGGTCCGAGGTTCAAGTCCTCGTGGGGGAGCCAAAACAAAAAAGCCGCATGTATGCGGCTTTTTTTTATGCAATTATAAAAAAACAACCGGAAAACATTTTTTTTCAAAAACACTTTCCGGTTCACCTGCTGCCCTACCGTAGTCAGGCAACTTGTGGCAGGTTACGTTATTATAACTGTTTACGCCGGATTTGCCCCGTAGAACCTCTCCTTGTAAACCGGTGCTTCATCGGGCTTGCGCCTAAATGCGAACTTGCGTTCTTTTAGCACCCTTAATCCGGTTTTTCAGAGTTTGCCTTTCCGGTAATTCCTTGCGGACTTACGTTCACGACTACCCTGTGAAATGTAGCTTTCGCTACCTTCGGTTTTGCCCTCCCGAAAGATGGCTTTGCAGTAAAATACCAAGGCTTACGCACTGATTTTTTTTCCTGCTGTAACCGGATCAGGTTTTTTATCCTCACCTGCTGATGCAAACATACAACTTTAGAAAGGTACAAATCAAGTTTTTAATAACCCGATTACTTAACAATATGTTCACAATAGAAATAAACAATCGTTCATAAAATAATCATTTGCCAAACCGATACAGGTCAGTTAAATAACAACAATATCAGAATATTACCCTTTATTTATGTTGAATACATAAAAATAATGTTTACTTTTGCACCGATTTTTTTAACTGCACAAATCCAAAGCAATGTCAAAGTCGCTGGTAAGTATCTTTTCGGGCCGTTCGAGCCGTTATTTAGCAGAAAAAATTGCTAATAGTTACGGGCTTGAATTGGGTAAATCGATTGTTACGGAGTTTTCTGACGGCGAATTTCAAACCTCTTTTGAAGAAAATATTCGAGGTCGCGATGTGTTTATTATACAATCCACCACGCCTCCCACCGACAATATTATGGAATTGCTTATGATGGTTGATGCAGCCCGCAGGGCTTCGGCGCGGAAAATAATTGCCGTTTTACCCTATTTTGGATATGCACGCCAGGACAGAAAAGACAAGCCGCGCGTTTCCATTGCCTCAAAGCTAATTGCCAACCTGTTGGTAACAACAGGTGTAACCCGTATAATAACATTAGATTTGCATGCTGACCAAATTCAGGGATTTTTTGATATTCCGGTTGATCATATGTATGCGTCAAATATTTTTATACCCTATATTAAGGAATTGGGGATTGAGGATTTAATGATGGCATCGCCCGATACCGGAGGCACACGCAGAGCTGCATCATATGCCAAATCGTTGGGTACCGGTTTTGCCATTTGTTACAAACAACGTAACAAGCCTAATGTTATTGAGCAAATGCAGTTAATTGGTGATGTAAAAGATAAAAATGTTATCCTGCTGGACGACATAATTGATACTGCCGGCACAATTACAAAAGCGGCAGAGCTGATAATGGCAAACGGTGCAAAAAGTATTCGCGCTTTTTGTACACACCCTATTTTTTCGGGCGATGCCTACAATCGAATTTCCAAATCACCCTTTAAAGAGGTTGTTGTTACCGATACCATTCAGTTAAAACAAGATTGTTCAAAAATTAAAATCCTTTCAACTGCCGATTTATTTGCAGAAGTTATCAGGAGAGTTCAAAATTTCGAGTCCATAAGCTCGTTATTTAATAAATAATTCTATTAAATATTTTAAAATTAAATTTTATGAAAACAGTATCATTGAGCGGTTCTCTTAGAGAGAACGTAGGGAAAAAAGATGCTAAAAAAAGCAGAAAAGAGGGTAAAATTCCCTGTGTAATTTATGGTGGTGAAAAACAAATCCACTTTACACTACCCGAACTTGCCGTGGATAAAATTATTTTTACTCCGGAAGTTTTTATTCTTAACATTACCATTGATGGAAAAGAATACCGAACAATATTACAAGATATTCAATATCACCCTGTTACCGACAAGGTTCTCCACATCGACTTTCTGGAAATCACAAAAGGAAAAGATGTTGTTGTCGGCCTTCCGGTTAAATTTGAAGGTGTGGCTCCCGGTATTATAAAAGGAGGTAAACTTCAGGTTAAATACCGTAAATTACGTGTCAGGGGTGATATTGATAAAATGCCCGAGTTTATTGCTCTTGATGTTTCAAAACTTGATATTGGCAATTCAATAAAGGTTAGAGATTTGAGTATTGACGACCTGCAGGTTGTTGAAATACCAAATGCCGTAGTAGTTCAGGTTAAAATGGCCCGTGGTGCTCAGGCTGATGCCGATGAAGAGGGAGAAGAAGAGGAAGCAGAAACTTCGGAATCGGACGAATAACGTTATTAATAATGATAAAAAGGGGCGGAACACTTTTGTTTTGCCCTTTTTTTGTTCCTTTGAACCATGAAATACTTAGTAGCCGGATTAGGAAATATAGGAGCCGGGTATAAAAACACAAGGCACAATGTTGGATTTAAAATTGCCGATGCGCTTGCTGCCGATTTGAAAAGTACCTTTAACACCGGCCGTTTGGCAATGGTGTGCAAAGCAAAATATAAATCGCGCACATTGGTTATTATAAAACCCACAACTTATATGAATCTGAGCGGAAAAGCCGTTAAATACTGGCTGGATAAAGAAAAAATAGCCTTAGAAAACATGATTGTGGTTCTTGACGACATTGCCCTGCCTTTTGGTACACTGCGCTTAAAACCCAAAGGCAGCGATGCAGGACACAACGGTTTAAGCCATATAATTCAAGCTATGGGTACAAACCACTTTGCCCGACTTAGATTTGGTGTTGGAAACAACTTTCAACGGGGCTATCAGGTTGATTATGTTTTAGGAGAATGGCCTGCAGACGAGGAAAAAGATTTGCCATTTAAAATAAACACCGCTGTTGAAATGATTAAAAGTTTTACCACTTTGGGGCTGTCGCGAACAATGAACATGTATAATAATAAAGAACTATAACAAAACGATGGGCACTTAGCATTTTATTTTATTAAAGCATCATTGCTTTTTGAATCCATTGTAATTTCAAACATCTGCTCAATTTTTTCTTTCGCTCTTTTTTTTACCTCCGGTGTTATGGCCGACGAAACATTTGAAATAGCATAACTCAAAAAAGCGGCATCGTCAGTAAAACCCAAAACAGGAATAAAGTCGGCTATAAAATCAACAGGCAAAATAAAGTAACCCAAAGCAGCCGTAATAATTAGCTTGTTACGCAACGAAACACTTTTATCGGCAAGCAGATAAAAAAGTAACATCACATAAAACAGCAGTTCGGCACCCAATTTTAACCCAACTTTACTTAGCTTGGCAAACAAATCGGTTTCCGAATAAAGCTCAACATATTTTCGCAGTGTTGAAAACTTTACAGGCTTTTTGTAATCATTTTGCCATTCGTACATATAACAGTGGTTAAGAGGGTTTTTACAAAAAATACATTGCAAAGATAATGATAAAAATAAACCAAAGGATTTACGTTTTAACAGTTATGTTTATAACTTTGTGGGTTTAAACCAAAAAAGTGGCTATGTGCGGCCGGTTTCAACTCTCGGTAAAAGGTAAAGAAATTTCAGAGCGCTTTAATGTTGAAGTGTTTAACGAAAAATATTCGCCCAACTACAATTGCACGCCTTCACAATTTTTACCTGTAATTACAAACAACAACCCGGAAGTTTTAAGTTTTTACCAATGGGGAATCGTTCCGCCATGGTCAAACAAGAGTACCCGGGTTATTAATATACGTTCCGAAACCATTCAACAAAAATTTAAAAAAGCATTTGAACAGCAACGTTGTCTTATCCCTGCCAACGGTTTTTACGAATGGCGGAAAAGCGATAAAGTTCCGTTTAGGATATTTTTAAAAAACGAAACGCTTTTTTCAATGGCAGGAATATGGGCATCATGGACAGGTACAAACAACAATATCATCCACACCTTTTCAATTATTACTACACGTGCAAACCATAAGATGAGTAAGATTCATCACCGTATGCCGGTCATCCTTTCCAAAGAAACTGAAAAAGCATGGCTTACCGGTAAAAATCCGCAACTGTTAATCAAACTGTTAAAACCACTATGTGACAATAAAACCGAACTTTATCCCATCTCAAAAAAAATAAACTCACCCCAAAATAACAGCAGCGAGCTAATTAAAAAACAGGTAAACGAAAATGAACAAATGAAGTTGTTTTAACAATTATATTGTCTAAAACTTACTTAATCTGTGCCAATTCATGCATTTCGTTTTTTTCCAAAAGCAAGCTGATGTTTTTAATTTTTTGCGGATCAATTTTAAACACACCTGTAATACCTTTTACTTTACGTAACGAGGTAATAAAAGAACCGGCTTCGTTAAAATTTTCCGAATTATCAATAATTAACATATAATCAATATGTTTAAAATCAGGTAGCAGCTTTTGTTTTGCGTGGTGATTGGCTATAAAATACGATTTAACTTTCAACTCATCGCTTTTGCAATAAAACCACGAATAAGTTATGGGCGACTTTGTATAGTCGTTTAACGAAAAGTCGGCATATTTAATAAAATTAAAACCCAATGTTTTATTTACATAATGAACAAGCTGATAATCGGTATAAACCGAAACAATTCCAAGTATTAAAAAGTTGTCGGAATAATCAATATCAAGGGTTAATTTTTTTACCACGGAACACTGTATTTTTATTCTTCAAAAGTAAAACAAAAAGTAACACTTTACCGCAGAATGAGCCACCCGGTTTTTATCTGCAGAAAATAGGGTAAAAAAGATGCGTTAAATAAGCAGTGTCAATCGGTATGAAGGGGCAGTTCCAGTATTGTCCAGGCTTTTTCGGCAGCCAGTTTTTCGGCGCCTTTTTTTGAAAGGTCTCTTCCCATGGCAACACTTTTTCCGTTTACAACCACTTCAACAATATATTGTTGATTGTGTTTCGATTTAATTTCATCAACCAGCCTGAACTTTAAATCGTGTTTTTCTTTTTGCGACCATTCAATTAGTTTGCTTTTGTAATTAATGTCGGCATTCATCAAATTTTCAACATCAAAGTTAAGCAGCACAATGCGATTGATAATTATTTTTTTTGAAAAATCGTAGCCTTTATCCAAATACAGGGCACCAACAAAAGCCTCAAAAGCATCGCCGGCAGCCGATTTACCTTTGCCGTTTTTTTGACCGTTTGCAAGAATCAATTTTGATAATCCCAGTTTGTACGATAGTTTATTAAGCGACGACCGGCTGACAATTTTTGATCGCATTTCGGTTAAAAAACCTTCTGTTTCGTATGGGAATCGTTTAAACAAAAAATCGGCCACCACAGCCCCCAACACAGCATCGCCCAAATATTCGAGCCGCTCATTATTAATTTTAAGCCCGTTTATTTTAGTCAGCGAGGCCGATTTATGACGAAGTGCCAGTTTATACAAAAAAATATTTCCGGGATAGAACCCAAAAATATTTTTTATAGAAATTCTTAAATTTTTTTCTTTGGATAGGTGAGCCTTAACAAAATCGTTCAGAAACAAAACAAAAGGTGTTTACTGTCCAAATTTTTTAAAGATAATGGAGGCGTTGTGTCCGCCGAATCCAAAGGTGTTGCTTAAAGCGGCATTAACAGTTCGTTTTACGGCTTTTCCGAAAGTAAAGTTTAATTTACTGTCAATTTTAGGGTCAAGGTTAAAGTGGTTAATGGTTGGCGGAACAACATCGTTTTTCACGGCCAGCAGGGCTGCAATGGCTTCCACTGCACCGGCGCCACCTAAAAGGTGCCCTGTCATTGATTTGGTAGAGTTGATGTTAATTTTATATGCCTGCTCTCCAAAAAGTTTTTTAATGGCCAGTGGCTCAACAATATCACCCACGGGTGTAGAAGTTCCGTGTGTGTTAATGTGGCTGATGTCTTCCGGTTTAAGGCCCGAATCTTCCAGAGCGGCTTTCATACACAAGTAAGCACCATAACCCTCGGGATGTGGAGCTGTCATGTGATAGGCATCGCCCGAGAGGCCTGCCCCTGCTACCTCGCCATAAATTTTAGCACCTCTGGCAAGTGCATGTTCAAGCTCTTCAAAAATAAGGCCTGCGCCCCCTTCACCAATAACAAAACCGTCGCGGTCAACATCAAAAGGCCTTGATGCCGTAGCAGGGTCATCGTTACGTGTTGAAATAGCATGCATGGCATTAAATCCTCCCACGCCAACCGGCGTAACAGCAGCTTCGGAACCTCCTACCACAAAGGCACTGGCTTTGCCAAGACGGATATAATTATAAGCATCCGAAAGGGCGTTGGCCGAGGAGGCGCAAGCTGATACCGTAGCAAAGTTAGGGCCTCGAAAGCCAAATTTAATGGATATCTGCCCTGCAGCAATATCGGCAATCATTTTAGGAATAAAAAAAGGATTGAAACGAGGAGTCCCGTTTCCGGTGGCAAAATCCGAAATCTCTTTCTGAAATGTATCGAGACCGCCAATACCGGCAGCCCATATAACTCCCACTCTGTCGTGGTCAATTTCAGCGTCATCAATACCGGAATCCCGAACAGCTTCGGAAGCAGCTACCATACCAAACTTTGCATAACGGTCAAATTTGCGTGCTTCTTTACGGTCAAAATAATCCTTTTCATCAAAACCTTTTACCTCGCAGGCAATTTTGGTTTTAAATTTTGATGCGTCAAAATGAGTGATACTGGTACAACCGCTAACCCCTTTAAGCAATGCCTCCCAATATTCGGGAGCGGTATTGCCTACAGGGGTAATTGCACCGATACCGGTGACAACTACCCTTTTTAATTCCATAGAATAATTATTGATTATCTACAAATGACTTTCGATGTAAGAGATAGCATCTCCAACCGTTTCAATTTTTTCTGCTTCTTCATCGGGAATAGAAAGGTTAAATTCCTTTTCAAATTCC
>CAYVWX010000091.1:0-11663 GCA_964455635.1 uncultured Lentimicrobiaceae bacterium
CAAAAAATATTTATAATTTGGTTTGTTAATTTCAATCATTGTCTTAATCCTGAATCAGGAAAATGTATTGTACTATCTTGATGTCATTTGGTTCCGGTTATAAAATTCCAACAGCATCAATTGTTTAGCCAAAAAGATCTTGTAAAGGTCTCAAATTTACTTTTTTGTAGTTTGGAAAATTGTTTTGTGACACCACCACATGCTACCTGATTTATACAGGGTTCCACTACCCTCACAATAGTATTTTAAATATACTTAATAAAAATGCTATATTTGCAATATATATTAAATATACTTAATAAATATGGATATGACTCTTCATAATAAAACATATATTAAAAGACCACTTTATCTGGATAAAGCGATGCCGTTTTTAAATAAGAACCTCATAAAAGTGCTTACCGGACAGCGGCGTACCGGCAAAAGTTATATTATGTTACAACTTATGGATGAAATAAAAAAAAGGTATCCCGAAGCACAAATTATATATATCGACAAAGAACTGATGGAGTTTGATTTTATCAGCACTGCCGCTGATTTAATGGAATATCTGACCAAAGAAATTGAGGAGGACAAGCAAACCTATATTTTTATTGATGAAGTACAGGAAATTACCGGATTTGAAAAGGTATTAAGAAGCGTATTAAACCGAGGAAGGGCTGATATTTGGTGTACAGGCAGCAATGCCGATGTGTTGACAGGCGAACTTGCAGATAAACTTAGCGGAAGGTATATCGAAATACGCGTACACAGCCTTAGTTATCTTGAGTTTTTGGAGTTTCATAAATTAAAAAATGATATCAGCAGCCTTGATAAATATTTAAAATATGGAGGTCTTCCAAATTTAATTGATTTGCCACTAAAAGAAGACATAGCTTTTGATTATTTGAAAACAATAAATGCAACAGTATTGTTAAAGGATGTAATTAAAAGGCATCAAATCAGGAATGTTGCGATGTTGGAAAAGCTGATCCGTTTCATGGCTGATAATACCGGTAGTTTGTTTTCTGCAAATAGTATCAGCAAATTTTTGAAATCACAGGGACGGAATATATCTGCTTCCATTATTTCAAACTATATATCTTACATATTGGATTCCTATTATTTGATAAAGGTATCTCGATCCGATTTGCAGGGCAAAAGAATATTTGAAACAAACGAGAAATACTATTTTGAGGATATCGGCCTGCGAAATGCCTGGATTGGATATCAGCCAATGCATATTAATAAACTTATTGAAAATGTAGTTTTTAGGCACATGCTGGAATTGGGGTATAATATTACCGTTGGCGCAATGGGTGATAAAGAAATTGATTTTATTGCCGAAAAAACAGGCAATAAAATTTATATTCAATGTGCCTATTTAATCCCCAACGAAAAAACCCGTGACAGAGAATTTGGCAATTTGCTGAAAATAAAGGACAATTTCAGGAAGATTGTTGTAAGCATGGACACCCCTTCGGGGGGCAACTTAGAGGGTGTGGAGCATATGCACCTAAAGGAATTTTTGAGCATGAAGTTTTAATAACGGTGAAAGACAGGAAAGTCCGCTGATTACACAGGCCTGTTTCGCCGGCCGGTTAACCGGATTGTTGTTTTTTGCTGTATGCGAAAAATTGATTTGCTATGTGTGATGCAAAAAAACTAAAATTGCAGTGAATATTTGCAGCGTTGTTGCCGATGAGTTTATTGCCGGCAACAACCTCCGCAGCTTATTTGTTTATGTTTCTGATTCCTTTGTTTTCTTTATAGTTTTTTTTGCCCTCGTCTAAAAATTTAACAAAGGCATCCACATCAAGATTGTAGGCACGTGGATTTGTAAGCACCTCTCCATCAGCATTCATCAATACATAAAAGGGTTGTGCATTAACCCCAAATTTGCTAATTTGAAAATCGGCTGATTTTTTTCCGATAGTTTTTTTAACCTTGTGGTCGTACGATGAAGTTATCCACTCATTTTCGGGTAGTTTTGTTTTATCGTCAACATACATGGCCAGTACAATGTAATCGTCGCGTAGTCGTTTTAGTACTTTTGGGTCCGACCAAACATTGGCTTCCATTTCGCGGCAGTTAACGCATCCGTGGCCGGTAAAATCGATAAAGATAGGTTTGTGTTGTTCTTTTGAACATCTAACGGCCTGATCGTAGTCAAAATAGCCTTCAAGTCCGTGGGGAAGGTGCAAAAACTCGTGATATTTAGGTGTTTCGCAAACTTCTTTAGGTTGCGTGGCGGTGCCATAACCCGAATAGAGTTTTACATTATCGCGGATAACCTTGTTAAGATCGAAGTCGTGTGTGGCCTGTGGGGGCAGGTAGCCTGACAATGCTTTAAGCGGGGCGCCGAACATGCCGGGAATCATGTAAACCACAAAAGTAAAGGTAAGGATGGCCAATACTAAACGAGGGACCGACACAAAAGGAACATCCGAATCGTGCGCAAATTTTATTTTTCCCAAAAGGTAAAGTCCCAACAAAAAGAAGATAACAATCCAAAAGGCCAGATACACTTCTCTGTCAAGAATACCCCAATGATAGGTTTGGTCGGCAATGGAGAGGAATTTCAGGCCCAGGGCAAGTTCTAAAAATCCAAGCACTACTTTTACCGAGTTGAGCCATCCACCCGATTTTGGCAGTTTGTTTAGCAGCGACGGGAAAAAGGCGAAAAACCCGAAAGGAATGGCAAAGGCCAGCGAAAAGCCCAGCATACCTATAATAGGTTTTAAAACCGCGCCACCGGCCGAAGCAACTAAAATGGAACCAACAATGGGCCCGGTGCAGCTAAACGAAACCAGTACCAGCGTTAAAGCCATAAATACAGGCCCCATAATACCGCCTTTATCGGCTTTTTGATCGCTTTTGTTTACCATCCAGTGTGGTAATGTAATTTCGAACATGCCAAAAAACGATGCTGCAAAAAACATAAAAATTAAGAAAAACAGAATGTTGGGAAGCCAGTGTGTGCTAAGCCAGTTGGCTATATTGGGACCGGCTGCCACGGCAAGTATTGAGCCGATAAACGTATAAATAATTATAATGCTAAAGCTGTAAACCAATGCTTCAAATTTTCCTTTTGCTTTTTGGTCGCCCTCTTTCATAAAAAAAGAGACGGTCATGGGTATCATGGGAAACACACAAGGGGTAAGTATTGCCAGCAATCCTCCCAAAAACGAAATAAGGAAAAAGCCCCACAATCCTTTTTTGGCTCCGGTTATGTCGCTGCCTTCGTCGGGAGCAATAGTGGTTGTAGTAATTTGTGTGTCAACCGGTTGGCTATTTCCTGAAATAACTTTGTCGTTTTTGCCATCAAAATGAAACTCAATGTCGTTGTACAAAGCTACACATCCTGTTTCGTTGCAGGTCATGTAAGCTATTTCGCCAACTACCGGAATATCGTTGTCGTCGGAAGTTAGTTTAATGGTTTGTTTAAAAACGGCTTTGTCGTTAAAAAAGCCTATTTTCATTTCAAAAACATCATCGTATTTAATGGTGGGTTTGGTAACTTCAACGGGCTTGCCGACGGTTTTAAATTTTGATGATTTTTCAAAAGTAAATTCTGTTGGCAGAGGGCCTCCTTCGGGAATGGTAAGCGAATAGAGGTGGTATCCTTTGTCGATGTTGGCTGTAAAATAGAGGTCGTACTTTTTATGGCCTGTTTTTTTGGCCATAAAATTCCATTTTACCGGTTCCAGAATTTTACTCTTCGGGGCTGCTGTAGTGTTATCGCCTTTTGCATTTTTAAGGTCGAAGCTGAAATCCATGTCGGTTGGAGGAAGGCATTTTGTGTCGTCGCAGCTCATAAATTCCAACGATCCGGTAACGGTAACCGGTGTTGATTTCAACACCCTGACTTTTTGCTTAAAAACAGCTTTGCTGGCATAAAATTTAAGTTTCATCTCAAAGTTAGGGTCGTACTCCTCAATAATGGATGAGGTGTCTTCGGTAACTTTTCCAATCAGTTTAAAACTGTCGTTTTTATTAAAATGAAACGTGGTAGCCGGGGGCGACATGGGAATATCCTGCGAATAGAGGTGCCATTTATAATCGATGGTGGCGGTAAAAACCAGTTCGTATTCGTTGTCGGCTGTTTTGTTGCTGGAAAACGACCATTTTACAGGCTCCAGAATTTGAGCTTTCAATTTAGAAAACGGCAGGGTTAACGCCGCCCCTAATAAAATAATTACCAGTGATTTAAGACTTATATGTTTCATAAACGTTTTTTTCAAAAAAAAATTTCTTCTGTTTCTTTATGTTAATACTTCCTGACAACTGCTTATTTGCGAATGTTGCACTCTCACATCATCAAACCTGGCCGGCAAGGTTTATTGAAAATACTTTTTTTGTGTTTCCGGTAACCTTAAAAGGCTCGGCTATTCTGTAACCGGCTACCCAGACTATGGTGCCTTCCGACTCCAACAGCCAAATTTTTTCTTTTTCAAAAAGCGATAGTTTTAAATCAGTAAAAAAATCGCTGATGAGTTTTGAGCCCTTTAAACCATAGGGATGAAACCGGTCGCCTTCTTCCCACTTTCTTAAAACAAGAGGGAATTTTAACTTATCATAATCCAAAAAGCCATAACGGGTATTTTTTAATAGAGTCGGGTTGACAGTGTTACCTGACACAATTTTAATGGTTGCTTTAAACGGTTTGCTGATAAAAACATCGTTGATGTTGATGTAATATTTTTGTGTAGTTGTTGTCTTTTTTTCTCTAATAAACAGGTTGTCACGGTCGATTAGCAATTCAAAGTTTTCGGAAAAAAAGTGTTTTCCGGTTGACTTGTTTTTAAAG
Source organism: uncultured Lentimicrobiaceae bacterium (assembly GCA_964455635.1). Lineage (GTDB taxonomy): Bacteria > Bacteroidota > Bacteroidia > Bacteroidales > F082 > B16-G9. Next base: position 4,790 of record CAYVWX010000091.1, read on the forward strand.
GCATCGAAAATTTTACCGGTTTCGGTTCGCGAAAAGCCATACTCTTTTAAAAGGTAGTAAAACCACAATTTATCAGGCAAACCCGATGGTGTTTTATGAGGGTGGATAATTATCTGTTTATTTTTTATTTCAACAGATTTATTTTTTTCTGTTTTTAGCAAAGCATTGAGCACCAGCGCATCTTCTTTAAGGTTGTCCATCGATTGAAAAAGAGCCGTAAAATTACCGGTAATTTTTTTTATTTCGGGCAACAGCCGATGTCTGATTTTGTTGCGAAGATATTTAAGTGACTTGTTAGATGAATCGTTACGCCATGCAAGGTTGTTGGCTTGTGCATACTGTTCAATTTGTTTTCGGGTGGCAAACATAAGCGGCCTGATGTATAAACCCCGCTGTACCGGAATTCCTTTCAAACCCTGTAGCCCGCTGCCCCTGAAAAGGTTGATAAAAAAAGTTTCCAGGTTGTCGTCGGCATGGTGGGCAATGGCTACTTTATGAAAATGTTTTTGTTTCGACAGCTCTTTAAAAAAATCGTATCTCAGGTTGCGGGCAGCTTCCTGAATAGTAAGCTTGTGTTTGTGGGCATAATCGGCAGCAGGACAATGTTTTACATAAACAGTTGCCTTGTACTTTTGGGCCAGTTTTTTAACAAACGCTTCATCTTTGTCCGACTCGGTGCCACGCAGCTTAAAATTACAATGGGCAACGGCAATTTTATATCCTGCTTCTGCAAGCAGATGTAACAGCACCACCGAATCCACGCCTCCGCTAACAGCTACCAAAAGGGTTTCGTTTGCGCTGCAAAGATGGTTGTTTTCGATGTATTTTTTTAATGAATTGAGCACGGAGCAAAGGTAATAAAATCGCCAAACCGGCGGGCAACCATTATTTTAACGGGACTTTAAATTGACTTTTTAATTTTTGTGATATTGTTATCTTTGAAAAATGAACTTTACCGATCATTTAAACCGGACGGTGGAAATAAATGGTGTACCTCAGCGGGTTGTCTCGCTGGTTCCGTCCATTACCGAAACGCTTGCCGATTTGGGGCTTGCAAAACATTTGGTTGCCGTTACGCGGTTTTGTAAATATCCTTTGGAGTTAACAAAATTGCTGCCTAAAGCAGGCGGGCCTAAAAACATTGATATTGATAAAATAGTTGATTTACAGCCTCATCTGGTTATTGCTGTTAAAGAGGAGAACGACAAAGAGCAGGTTTTAAAACTTGCGGAGCAGGTGCCTGTAATTGTTTTTGATATTAATTCTGTAGAAGATGCCTTTAACATGCTTGACGGGTTGGGAGCTGTTTTTGATAGAGCCGATGTTACTGCGGGGGTTATAAATAGTATTAAACAAAAGCTTGAGAAGTATTCTCCGGCCGGTTCCTATAAAAAAACAATGTACCTGATTTGGAAAAATCCGTGGATGGCTGCCGGCCGGTCTGCTTTTATAGGAGCTATGATGAAAGTGGCCGGGTTTGATAATTTTATTTCGGGACGATACCCTCAGGTCAGCCGGCAGGAATTTGAAAAAGCCAATACCCTTTTGCTGGCTACCGAACCTTATCATTTTACAGAATCAGACAGGCAACAATTGTTAGAAGAGTATCCCGATAAAAATGTTATAATTGTTGATGGTGAAATGTTTACCTGGTATGGCACCCATATGCTTAAAGCGATAGATTATTTTGAGCGGTTGACGCTTATGCAATAAATACGGTTGACAGGTTTTAGCGGTTTATTTAAGTCGGCATAAAAAAAGCGGAAGTAACTTATTACCTCCGCTTTTTCTGCAATATCGGATGTTGATTAGCTGTTTTGAGCATCCATAACGGCAATCATGGCCATGTTAACAATTTCATCAACCGAGCTGCCCAGTTGAAGTACATGAACAGGCTTTTTCATGCCGTTGAGTATGGGGCCAATTATTTCAAAATCGGTAAGTTCGCCCAATAATTTATAGGCTGCATTGGAGGCTGCCAGATTGGGGAAAATCAAAGTGTTAACTTTTTTACGGAGGATTTCTTCGGAAAAAGCGAAATTCTCTTTCATCAATTCCTGATTTAGGGCAATGTTTACCTGCATTTCGCCGTCAACTTTTAATTCGGGATATCTTTCGTGGAGCAGTTTTACGGCCTGCCGCATACGATTGGGTGAATCGCCGTTTACCGAACCGAAGTTAGAGTAAGACACCATGGCTATTACCGGCTCAATATTAAACCGTTTCACGGCCTCAGCAGTTTGAACGGCAATTTCAACCAGTTCTTCGCAGGTAGGCTTTTGGTTTACTGTGGTATCGCTTAAAAACAGAGGCCCTTCTTTTGTGTTAACAATATGCATTCCGGTTACAATATTCAAATCGGGTTTTTTACCGATTATTTGCAGTGCGGGACGAATGGTGCTGGGGTAACTGCGTGTCATACCGGCAAGTACGGCATCGGCTACGCCTGTTTCAACCAACATGGGGGCAAAATAGTTTTTATGATGCATATATTCGTTGGCACCTGAAAAAGTTAACCCTTTGCGTTGCCGTTTTTTATAAAGAATTTCAGCAAAATCTTTTCTTCTTTTTGCTTCCGACTGACATTTGGGGTCGATTATTTCAATACCTTCCAGCTCCAATTGATTTTCTTTTATTATCTCTTCTATTCTTTTTTTGTTTCCCAAAAGTACGGGGATGGCGAGGTGTTCGTTGTGTAATATTTCGGAAGCTTTAAGAATGTTATAATGGTCGGCATCCGACATAATAATTCGTTTGGGCGCTTTTTTTGCTTTTGCTTTTATCTGACGTTTAAGCGGATTTGACAATCCCATACGTTTGCGCAGTGCTTCTTTATAACTGCTCCAGTTTTTTATGGGGTTTTTAGCAATTCCCGAATCCATAGCGGCTTTAGCCACTGCCGGTGCTATTGTTTCTATCAGTCTGGGATCAGTGGGTTTGGGAATCAGATACTCTTTTCCATATTTCAGGTTGTGTACGCCATAGGCCAGATTAACATCCTCAGGAACGGGTTGTCTGGCTAACTCTGCCAGTGCTTTGGCAGCAGCAAGCTTCATCTCTTCGTTAATTTTAGTGGCTCTCACATCCAAAGCCCCTCTGAAAATAAACGGAAATCCAAGTACATTGTTAATTTGGTTGGGGTAGTCGGAACGTCCGGTACCCATCACAGTGTCGGGACGTGCTTTCATGGCTTCTTCAAACGAAATTTCGGGAACGGGATTGGCCAATGCAAAAACAATAGGATTAGGAGCCATGGTTTTCATCATTTCCTGTGTAAGCATACCGCCGACTGATAATCCTAAAAACATATCGGCACCTACAATAGCTTCTTTAAGGGTGTGAACCGGCTTGTCGGTAACAAACGGCTTTTTGGTGTCGTTCAGGTCGGTGCGGTCTTTGTGGATTACCCCGTGGCTGTCGCACATAATAACATTTTCCTTTTTGGCTCCCAAAGCCAGATACAGTTTGGTACACGAGATAGCTGCTGCACCGGCTCCGCTAACAACAATTTTGATGTCTTCAATTTTTTTACCCAGAAGGTCAAGGGCATTTAACAATCCTGCCGATGAGATGATGGCGGTACCGTGCTGGTCGTCGTGCATCAGCGGGATGTCGAGCTCTTCTTTAAGCCGGGTTTCAATTTCAAAGCACTCAGGTGCTTTAATATCTTCCAGGTTGATGCCACCAAAGGTTGGGGCGATGGCTTTTACCACCTCGATAAATTTATCGGGGTCATTTTCATTTACTTCAATGTCGAAAACATCAACATCGGCAAAGACTTTAAATAACAAACCTTTACCTTCCATAACAGGTTTTCCTGCTTCGGGGCCAATGTTTCCAAGGCCTAAAACAGCGGTGCCGTTTGAAATAACTGCCACCAGGTTTCCTTTGGCGGTATATTTGTACACATCTTCGGGGGTTTCCTTAATGGCCATACAGGGGTCGGCTACTCCCGGCGTGTAAGCAAGTGATAAATCGCGTTGTGTTGAATAGGGTTTGGTAGGAACTACTTCTATCTTGCCCGGACGCCCCAATGCATGATAATTAAAGGCGTCTTTTCTAAATAATTTGTCCATATTAATGGTTTTTAAAATTGCGGCAAAGTTAGGTACATTTAGCCAACATATTCAAGTTAAACAGGTATAATAATTTGCTCCGGTAGTTTATTTATACTACTTTAACATACTGAAATTGTTGTTTATTTTTACAACAGGATAAATTTGCATCTATGAAGCATTTAACAAATTTATTGGTAATTGGCGGTACCGGCCGCAACATTGGAAAAACCACTTTGGCGGTAAAAATTATAGAAAGGTTTAGTAAAGAAACCCAATTAATTACCTTAAAAACTTCGGTGCTATTGCCGGGTGAAGCATATTTGCACGGACATCATAAAATGATGAAATCCGATGCTTTTGAATTAATGGAAGAGCAGTGTCCGGAGGGAGAAAAAGACAGTCAACGGTATGTGAGGGCAGGTGCGGCAAAGTCGTACTTTTTAAGTGTGGGCGAAAAGGCGGTGCCGGAGGCTCTGCAGTTTTTTTGGGAGAAAATAAATCCGTTAACGCCTGTTGTTGCCGAATCTAATTTGCTAAACGACTATTATATTCCCGGGGTATTTATTATGATAAAAGGTAATCGGGCGGTTAAGCCACAGGCAAAAGTGTTGTTGCAAAAAGCCGATGTGGTAATTCCGGAGATGGATGTTGATTATTTTAACCGGATTGTAAAGAACCTTTGTTTTAAAGACGGCAGGTGGAACATAATATAATGCTTCGAGCGGGGCTGCCCTGCAGCCCCGCTCGAAGTGCAATAAAAGAAAGAGTACTTTTTTAATTGTTATCCGATTTTTTGTCCAGGATTAAAATCTGGTTGGCAACAATTTCGGTAATGTAACGTTTCTGTCCGTTTTTGTCTTCCCACGAACGGTTGGTGAGTTTACCCTCAAGAGCAATTTCTTTACCTTTTTTTAAGTATTCGGCAGCTACTTTTGCGGTACCACCCCAGGCAACAATATTGTGCCATTGGGTTTCCTGTACGCGATCGCCATTGGCGTTGCGGTAGTTTTCGGAGGTGGCCAGCGAAAAGCGAACTTTCATTTTGCCACTGTCAAAGGTTGTTGTTTCAGGGTCGATGCCCAGATGTCCGATCAGGTGTACTGAATTTTTTAAAGATGTCATGATAGTAAAAATTTAAAAATTAATAATTAAGTTGTTGTGATTGGGTTTAAATCGTTTTTCAAATCACAGTGCAAACATACAGCGACCCTTTCGCTCAAGTCGGTTAATAAGTATTTATATCCGTTTAACATCCGTTTATATTCGTTTAAAAACGGATATATAGCATGATTACAGGTAAATAAGATTTTTAGAATAAATGTATATTTTTTTTAACCGGATGTTTTAGTTGATTACCGAATGCAGGTACAACATACAATTTTATTGTGAAAAGCCAATTGGTTTCAGATGGAAACGCAAGCGTTGCAGCATTTTATTTTTCCACTTTTTCCTGCAACGACTTAAATCCTTCGCCGAGTATCTCGCTGGCATTAAGTACTGTTACAAAGGCTTTGGGGTCAACCCTGTGTATAAATTCCTGAAGTATGGCTACTTCGCGCCGGTTTACCACGGTAAACATAATGGTTTTATCGTTTCCGTTATACATTCCTTTTCCGTCAATCAGCGTGCCGCCACGGTTTAGGTCGTCAATAATTTTTCTTTTTATTTTTTCGGTTTCTTCCGAAATAATAAAAAGCACTTTATCGTAACTAATTCCTTCCAGAATGGTGTCCAGTATTTTTCCGGCAATGTAGATAACAATCAGCGAGTAAAACGGTATTTTCCAATCCTTAAAAACGATCAGGCCGAACAGTACAATGGTTGAGTCAACAAGAATGAGCAACCGTCCTACGGGCAGATGGGTATATTTGCTAATAATCATGGCAACAATGTCGGTGCCTCCCGAGGTGGCTTTGGTTTTAAAAATAAGGCCAAGACCTACACCCGAAAATACCCCTCCCACAATGGATGAAAGCAGTACGTCATCGGTAATAAGGGGTTGTGTTCCGTACAGATAGGTTAGCCCATCGACAAAAATTGCAGTAGCCACAAAGCCCACTACTGTTTTTGCACCGAACCGGGGCCCCAATATTTTTACAGCAATTAGTGTAAGCGGAATGTCAAACATAAGGGCCATGGCACCCACAGGGGTACCCAAAAGGTAATGTAGCACAATGGAGATTCCATATACTCCGCCGGGTACAATTTTATGAGGCGTGATAAAAAAGACAAATCCTGCAGCCAAAATAAAGGCTCCTGCAATAATCATCAGGTAGTTTATGACCCATTTCAGGCTAAACGCTTTTTCTTTAATTAAAAATGCCATAACTATTTATTTTTAGTGGTGTTTAAAAGGCGCGCAAAAGTAGTTTTTTAACAATACCGGCTATCAATATTAAAAAATATTTTTTGGCAGGTTTAAGGCTTTTGTTTTGTTATTCAAATTTTCAGAGGTTTTATCTGTTTATGATTTTATAGGATATTGATAATCTGTATTTTGTTTTGTCACGATTTTTGCCTGCTGTGCGGCAAAAATTCCGCCAAAACAGATCTTGGGTTTTTATTTATCTCGGGTTAACACCCGAGACTATAAATATGTCATCCCTACGGGGTTCTGTGTAATTATACTTTGATGTATTAACTCGCCGACAAGGGTATTTAATGTGTTTAAAATTTTGTTTACCCTGTGGAATTTGAAAACTATTCCACAGGGTGAATCTATTATCATTTTTTGCGCTCTGTAAGGGCAATCTGTTTCAACAAAAGGCACCGCCTCTTGAATTCATCCAAAATCCATCATGCGCCCTGAAAGGGCA
>CAYVWX010000092.1:0-9674 GCA_964455635.1 uncultured Lentimicrobiaceae bacterium
AGCTATTACCTCCATACTGCGATAGATTGTCTGGTAGGCGGCAATTTTTTCGGTTGTGTATTCACCTTTCCAGAAAACCCTTCGGGATAAACGTACGTACCAGTTGCTTAAATGCTCGTTAACAAAATACTGTATGGCCCGTCCGGCTTTTGTGGGTTCGTAAGCGGCATAAGCCTCGTCCACCGTTTTAATCAGCGAGTTTAACTCGGAGAGAATCCAACGGTCGAGTTCGCTGCGTTTTTCAAAAGGCACCTCCTTTTCGCTGTAGGAAAATCCGTCGATGTTGGCATACAGCGCAAAAAAAGCATAAGTATTATACAGTGTTCCGAAAAATTTTCTTCTTACTTCATCAATGCCGTTCAGGTCAAATTTAAGGTTATCCCACGGTTGCGAATTGGTCATCATATACCAACGGGTAGCATCGGCACCATATTTATCGATGGTCGTAAACGGGTCAACGGCATTGCCAAGCCGTTTCGACATTTTATTTCCTTTTTTATCGAGAACCAACCCGTTGGATACCACTGCTTTATAAGCTACCGAATCGAATACCATGGTTGCTATGGCATGAAGGGTAAAAAACCAGCCACGGGTTTGATCAACTCCCTCGGCAATAAAATCGGCGGGGAACGAGGTATTAATCTTATCTTTATTTTCAAAAGGATAATGAAGTTGGGCATAAGGCATGGAGCCCGAGTCGAACCAGACATCAATTAACGCCGGTTCGCGAAACATTTTTTGTCCGCTACGGGAAACCAACACAATTTTATCGACGTAAGGACGATGAAAATCAAAAGTCTTATAATTTTCATCGCTCATGTCGTCGGGATTAAAATCTTTTAACGGATTTTCTTTCATCACCCCGGCAGCAATGGCTTTTTCTATTTCCGCTTTCAGTTCGCGGGCCGAACCCACGGCTTTTTGTTCGGTACGGTCTTCGGTTACCCATATGGGTAACGGAATACCCCAAAAGCGCGAACGGGAGAGGTTCCAATCGACCAGATTTTCAAGCCAGTTGCCAAAACGCCCTTCGCCGGTGGCACGCGGTTTCCAGTTAATGGTTTTGTTCAACTCAATCATACGATCCTTTAACGCAGTGGTTTTTACAAACCAGCTGTCCAGCGGATAGTAAAGCACCGGTTTATCGGTACGCCAGCAATGCGGATAACTGTGGACATGCTTTTCGATTTTAAAGGCACGGTTGGTGGTTTTAAGCTCTACGGCCAAATCCACATCCAGCGAAGGATCTTTATCGGTAAGGCCTATGTATGCATTCTTCACATATCTGCCTGCATAAACCCGGTATAAATCAACATTAACAAACTCTTTAACAAAGTTTTCATCCAAATCTTCCAACACATAAAATCGGCCTTTTAAATCAACCATTGGGCGGATATCGCCGTTTTTATCGATGAGGGTAAGCGGTGCTATTCCGTTGGCTTTGGCCACACGGTCGTCATCGGCACCAAAAGTAGGTGCTATGTGAACAATGCCGGTACCGTCCTCGGTAGTAACAAAATCGCCCGGAATAACTTCAAAGGCCCTGCCATTTGGTTTTACCCACGGAAACAGTTGTTGGTAACTGATTCCGGTGAGTTCTGCTCCCGAAAATTCAGCAGTTACTTTAAAAGGTACTTTCTTATCCCCTTTTTTATAGGTATCAAAATCGAGTTCGCTGTTTTTAGGGTCAAAATAGGCAGACAGCCTGTCTTTAGCCAATACAACCCTTTCGGGGATTCCGGTATAAGGATTAAAAGTTTCTACCTGAACATATTGAATTTTTTCGCCAACAGCCAATGCCGTATTTGAAGGCAGGGTCCAAGGTGTGGTTGTCCAGGCGAGAATATACACTTCGGGATTGTTTCCGGCAAACAACTTTTCGTACCTTTCGTTTCTAACCACCTTAAACTGTGCCACCACCGTATTGTCTTTAACATCGCGATAGCAACCGGGTTGGTTTAGCTCGTGCGTACTCAAACCCGTTCCGGCAGCAGGCGAATAGGGTTGAATGGTGTAACCTTTGTAAAGCAGTCCTTTGTTGTACAATTGTTTTAACAAATACCAAACCGTTTCGATGTATTTATTGTCGAAGGTAATGTATGGATGTTCGAGGTCAACCCAATAACCAATACGGCGCGTAAGGTCGTCCCACATATCTTTATATTTCAAAACCTCTTTACGACAAGCCTTGTTGTAGGCTTCAACCGTAATTTTTTTACCAATGTCTTCTTTGGTAATGCCCAAGGTTTTTTCAACACTGATTTCCACAGGCAAACCATGGGTATCCCATCCGGCTTTACGTTCAACATATTTTCCTTTTTGGGTTTGATAACGACAAAAAAGGTCTTTGATGGCACGTGCCATTACATGATGGATGCCCGGTGTACCGTTGGCCGAAGGAGGGCCTTCGTAAAAAACAAAATGCTCGTTCCCTTCGCGTTTATCCAAACTTTTTTGAAATACATTATTTTTATCCCAAAATGCTCTTACCTCTTCGGCCAGTGCCGGAAGGTTAAGGGTTTTATATTCGTTATATTTTTTACCCATTGGTAAACAGTTTTATATCGTTAAAATTTGAGGAGCAAAAGTATAAAAAAAAGCCTCATTTCTGAGACTTATTTTTTCAGGCTTTATTTTTTCAGGGCATTTTTAACAGAAACCCGCTCTTTATCTTTGTAACCATCGATGTAATGGATAATGGTCAGCACGGGATAATGCAACATCATGCGAGGTCCGGCATAGCGCATTACTTTTTTAATCTGCGCTTTATTACTCTTACTGTAGCAGTGCACCGGACAGTTACGGCAGGTGGGTTTATCGGGCAAAAACTTACATTTATCAATACGGGCCGTGGCATATTGAAGCAGTCCGGAACACTCGTCGCAAAGCTCTCCTTTAGGCGTATTGTGATGATGCCGGCAATAGATACCAATCATTATCCCAATGGTTTTTTTCTCTCTGATAACGCGATACGATTCTTTCACAACAAATCCGTTTTACTGCTTAGCCTCTTTTATTAAAACCACAAATACAGGAAGATGGTCGCTGTAGCCTCCCTGAAAAGTGTTGCCCACAAATGTCCGGTATGGATATCCTTTGTAACGGCCATCTTTGTTAACCAAAAACGGTTTTTTATAAATAACTGCTTTTAAATATTTGAGATGGGAGTATTCTTTTCCTAACAACGACTGCGACAGCATAATTTGGTCGAACAGGCTCCAGGTGTCGTGCCATGCCAATGTTCCGTTGCCTTTTTTGTACATTTCCCACATGGGATTAAAAAAGTCATCATCTTTTAATTTATTTATTTTTCCTTTGGCATGCATATATTTTATAACACTTTCGTTTACAGGGTCGTCGTTAAGGTCACCCATTACCATGATACGTGCATGGGGATTTATTTGTAAAATAGAATCGGCAATTTTGCGGCTTAACTGAGCAGCAGCATTCCGCAGCCATCTTGAGCGTTTTTCGCCACCATAACGCGAAGGCCAGTGATTTACAATAATATGCACGGTATCACCACTAAGTATTCCGTCAACCAACAGCTGATCACGGGTTCTAAAATCTTTAAGTTTTTCAACATAAAGCCTGTGCGACGAGGTTTTGTAGGGTTTAAAATATTTTGTGTTGTACAGCATGGCAACATCAATACCTCTTCTGTCGGGAGAATCGTAGTGAATTATTTGGTAGTTACGTTTTTTTAACGAAGGTTGCGAAACAAGATCTTTTACAACACCGAGATTTTCTACCTCGGAGATTCCCAAAACGGCTAATCCGTCAGGATTTATTTCAGTACCTATTTGCGAAATAACCTTTGCCATGTTATGCAGTTTGTGATAATAGCGCTTCCCTGTCCAAAGTTTTGACCCCTGAGGCGTAAATTCTTTATCTTTTACATTAATGGTATTAATGGTATCGAAAAGGTTTTCCAGATTATAAAAACCAACCAAAGTGGCAACGTATTTCTTTTTACTGTTCTGTGCATTAACCGAAAGGCTGACAAATACCGTTAACAGTACAAATACCATGGCAGATTGAACAAAATTTTTCATAATTTTTTTTGTTTTAGGGCACAAAAGTAATAATATGCCGTGAATTATAGTATTTTTTAATGAAGATGATGAAATCTTTACGATTGACAACACGGCAGAGCATTAAAGAACATTGATACAACGGCAATAAAAAAAGCTGTCCTAAAGAGAACAGCTTTTTAAATGATGTGTTAAATTTTAGCTTTTAATTTCGTCGCCACGTTTATTTAAAAAATGAAACTCCAACAGGTGGTAATTTTTCATGGGGATGATTTTAATCCACTGTTTATAGCGCATAAACCATTTTACCCGGGGCGATATTATTCCTTTGGTAAGATAGGCAAACAGATAGGGATGAACGGTTAGTGTAAGATGCTTTTCGTTTTGATCGTGAATAAGATAGTTTAGGTTATTCTCGATGTCGTCAACCAACATAATGCTTGATCGTATTTGGCCTGTGCCGCCACAAACGGGACACTGTTCAAGAACAGTGATGTTCATTTCGGGGCGCACGCGCTGGCGTGTAATTTGAATCAGTCCGAATTTTGAAGGAGGAAGTATGCTGTGCTTGGCACGGTCTTTAGCCATTTCCTCTTTCATATGCTGGTACAAGGCTCTGCGATTTTTAGCATCATGCATATCGATAAAATCGACTACAATAATGCCTCCCATATCGCGCAACCTGAGTTGGCGGGCAATTTCGGTAGCAGCCTCAAGGTTGGTAACCAATGCATTTTCTTCCTGAGATTTTTCTTTGTTAACACGATGTCCGCTATTAACATCAATCACATGAAGGGCTTCGGTGTGTTCAATAATAAGGTAAACACCACTTCGGATGGTTACGTTTTTACCAAAGGAATTTTTTATCTGTCTGTCAACACCAAAGTGCTCAAAAACAGGACTTTTACCTTTGTAAAATTTAACAATTTCTTTTTTGTCAGGAGCGATTCGTTCAAGATACGTCCTGGTTTCTTCATACAATGCTCTGTCGTTAACATATATATTGTTAAACGATTCGTTGAGCAGGTCTCTAAGTATTGCGGTGGTACGGTTGAGTTCACTCAGTACCTTTTGCGGTGCTTTGAGGTTGGGGAGTTTGGCCATAACCTTCTCCCATTTCTCGATTAATATTCTAAGGTCGGTATCCAGCTCACTCACCTTTTTATTTTCGGCCACCGTGCGAACGATGACGCCGTAATTATTGGGTTTAATGCTTTGGATAAGCCTTTTTAATCTGTTCCTTTCATCCTTACTTTTTATTTTCTGTGAAATAGAAATTTTATTGGAGAAAGGCATCAGAACCAAATATCTTCCCGGAAATGAAATTTCGGTGGTAATGCGCGGCCCTTTAGTAGAGATAGGTTCTTTGGCTATCTGAACCACTATTTGCTGACCGCTTGTCAGCACCGAGGTTATTTTTCCGGCTTTGTCAATATCAGGTTCGAGCTTAAATTTTTCAAAACCAACCAAATGGGATCTGCCTTGTATTCCCAGTTTGGTAAATTTATTAAGCGACCTGATTTGAGGTCCGAGGTCAAGATAATGCAAAAAAGCATCTTTATCATGACCCACATCCACAAAGGCAGCATTGAGTCCGGGCATTATTTTTTTTACCTTGCCCAAAAAAACATCTCCTACGGAGAAGTTGTTGCTATTTTGCTCTTTGTGTAATTCAACGAGATTTTTGTCCTCAAGCAACGCAATATTAACCTCCGCAACACCTGAATCGATAATTAATTCTTTGTTCAAAATGTCAGGATTTAAATTAATACTTGTTGCACGTAATTTTCTATATTAACAAACTTCAATAATCCACATCGCAATAAAAAGTAATATTCAATTACCGGAAAACAGAGATTCGCGTCTCCGGCAATAAATACGGTTGGTTTATTTACCTATGGGTATAAAAGTTTGTTTTCGGGACAAACATTATTAAGAGGGGATGTATAAAAACAAGAGGCTGTTTAAAAAGATAATACCTTATTACCTGTCTTGAAGACACCGGTAAATTTAACAAAAACTTACACTCTGCCCAAAACAATTGCTTAGGTACTTTTTAAACAGCCTCAGCATTCGGGAAATACTATTATTTCTTCTTATGCCTGTTCTTCCGCAAACGTTTTTTACGTTTGTGGGTTGCCATCTTATGTCTTTTCCTCTTTTTTCCGTTTGGCATAATACTAATAATTAAGGGTTAAACTATTTTACTTTGTTTTTAACTTCGTTTACAAAAGTTTTAGCCGGTTTAAAGGCCGGAATATTGTGAGCAGGAATAATAATAGTTGTGTTTTTTGAAATATTACGTCCTGTTTTTTCGGCTCTTCTTTTAACAATAAAACTTCCAAAGCCCCTCAGGTAAACATTTTCACCGTCGGCCATGGTATCTTTAACTGTTTCCATGAACGATTCAACAACGGCCTGTACGGCTACTTTTTCAATACCTGTTTTGGTAGCAATTTCTGCTACGATTTCTGCTTTTGTCATATCCTTTTACTTTTAAATGATTAAAACTTAGATTATTATTTGGAAGGCAAAAATAAAACAATTTTAATAGCAACAACAAATTTATAAGGATTTTTCTTCCTAAATGATTAATTTGCCTGAAATTAACTAAAAAATATGCTTTTTTATAGGTTTTTTGATGAAACGGGGGAGCAGAAGATTAGAAGATCAAAAGATCAGAGGATCAGAAGATCAGAGGATCAGAAGATCAGAGGATCAATGTCGTTCCATATGGTTTAAGGTAGTTCAATAGTTTAGCGGGTAACGGGTTCATTATATCATTATACCATTAATTCATTGTATCATTATCAATAGGTCAGGGGATCATTTTATGAACTATTGCAGCCACGCCAAAACTTTTTTACCTTTGCAGAAAAATAAAATTGATGCAAAAACCTGCCCAAACAAAAACTCCCATAAATCCAATTATTGCACACCGATGGAGCCCTCGTGTATTTAGCAGCCAACCGGTTGAAGAGGATAAAATATCCGCTTTGCTGGAGGCTGCCCGATGGAGCTCTTCGGCTTTTAACGAACAACCCTGGCGCTTTATTGTCGGCAGCAAAAACAATGAAGTTTGGAAAAATATTCTTGACACGTTGGTTGAATGGAATCAGCAGTGGGCTAAAACGGCTCCTCTGCTGGTGCTTAACATTGTAAAACTTACTTTTACTCACAACAACAAACCCAACGATGTGGCAGAGTACGATTTGGGGCAAGCGGTGGCAACCATGGTGCTGGAAGCGGTTCACCAAGGGTTGTTTGCTCATCAAATGACCGGTTTCGACAGCAAAAAAGCTGCCACCCTGTTTCACATCCCCGAAGGGTATAAGGCTGTATCGGTAACGGCATTCGGCTATTACGGCAATCCCGAAGAGATACCTGCCGATATTGCTAAATTAGAAGATAATAAGCGTTCGAGACGCGAGCTGCCGGAGTTGGCTTTTTTCGATACTTTTGGAAAATAGTTTTGTACATGAAAACACCTACTTATATAATACTTTTGAGCCTGACGCTGTTTTTAACCACATCGTGTGGAACACAAAAAAGAAACAAAAGCAAAAATAAGAAACCCGTTACAGCCATTACCCCCTTATTTAATGCTGATTCGGCTTATGCATTTACCGCAAAACAAGTTGCTTTCGGTCCGAGGGTACCGGGCACCAAAGCGCATACATCCTGTGCCAAATGGCTGGTTAGTAATATGAAACGGTTTTCAGATACGGTTTACGTACAAAAATTCAGAGCTCGCACCTACGACGGTGTTACCCGCAACGGTATAAATATTATCGGCGCACTAAATCCCGATGCCGGCTCCAGAGTGTTGCTGCTGGCTCACTGGGATTCGCGGCCCTTTGCCGACCACGACAAAAACCCGTCGAATTACCGAAAACCTATTGATGCCGCCAACGACGGGGCAAGCGGAGTAGCTATATTAATGGAGTTGATGCGGCAATTTAAACTAAAACGACCCGATGTGGGTGTAGATGTTTTGCTGGTTGACCTGGAAGATTGGGGCCCGCCGGATTTTGAAAACCACCCGTCCAACGAAAACGACTGGGGCCTGGGCTCGCAATATTGGGCAAAATCGCCACACATTTCAGGTTATGATGCCAATTTCGGCATACTGCTCGACATGGTGGGAGCTAAAAATCCTACCTTTTTAAAAGAATATTATTCGATGGGGTATGCGGGCTATGTTGTTAACGAAGTGTGGAAAACTGCCGACGAGCTGGGCTACGGAAATGCATTTATAAACAAAGAAGACGGTGCCATATCGGATGACCATATCTTTATCAATAAATACCGCAACATCCCAACCATCGACATCATCCACCTTGACCACAACAGCAGCAACGGAAGCTTTTACGAATATTGGCACACTACAGGCGACACCATGGACAAGATTGATAAAAACACATTAAAAATGGTGGGCATTGTTGTGGGTACAGTAGTATATAACAATTAATTACCAAATAATCATCATCAAATAAAATCTAATATTATGGCCGGATTAAACAAAGTAATGCTTATAGGACGTATCGGGAAAGACCCCGATATTTACACTTTTGAAAGCGGAACAAAAAAAGTAAGCTTTCCGTTGGCAACTTCAGAGAGCTATCGGGATAAAAACACAAACGAATGGGTGGAACTTACCGAGTGGCACAACGTGGCAGGATACCGCTATTTGGCTGAGAAACATTTTGCCAAAGGTGACCTGGTATATGTGGAAGGAAAAATAAAGAGTCGAAAATATCAGGATAAGGATGGTATCGACAAATATTATACGGAAATAATGGCTGATAAAATAAACATCATCACAAAAGCGGGGGGTCAGGGTTATCAGAGCAGCAATCAGCCGCCCGCCGCAAACAGCGAGAGCACCCCTGCATCAACCCCTCCCGAACCGGAAGCACCAAAAAACGATGGTGGTGATGATTTGCCGTTTTAAAGAAAGATGACCGTTGCTAGTTACCTGATGTTGGGTGGTTTTTAAATTTTTCAACCCACCAAACCCAAAGGAAAAACATTACAACGTAAAAGAAAGGACGGTAAAGGTTATCGTGAATAAACTGCCAGTGTTGGGGGAGATAGACCAAAACTACTGAAAGCCCCGAAATTCTGAAAACATTTACAAAATGAGTTATTACTATCCCCAAAGGAATGAACCAGAGTTTTTGCTTCCACGGACCGGGAAAGAATAGCATCAACACTGTCCACTGCAAAAACTGTTTAAAACCTGAACAGGCATGGTGTACGCCCACATATCCTCTTCCTGCGGTGTACCAGATTTCACGTTTATCGTGCAAAAAAGTAAAATCGTAAGATGTAAGATGCTTTAATGCCCAAACAGTGTTGTTATATAGTAGTTCGGCCAGATAATCCTGAATATCCCAAACCAATTGATAAAAAGGTGCAAAATGCCAGTGTGCCGCCCAATAACGGTAAAAAAAGTGAAAGCTCAATAACAACACCGAAAAAATAGCTACATCTATTAACGGACGTAATTTTTTGTTTTGAAGAATATTTTTAATGTTCATGGTTGATTAATTGAAAAGGGATGAATGGACGAGAGGACTAGGGGGCGAGGGGATGTCAGAGTGACCATTGTTCAGGTTTGGTTATCATATTAGTTAA
>CAYVWX010000092.1:9774-11554 GCA_964455635.1 uncultured Lentimicrobiaceae bacterium
TCAAATGATAGTTGATATACTTTTAAATCAGTATGTTTTTTTATTCTATCCATAATAGCACAAAAATAAAATTTTTATTTCAAAAACACGAACGAGCTATTATATTTTTCGTAAAACTTTCGTCTCATTGTCCTGTCGTCCAATCGTATAGTCGCAAATACTCAAAATCCGATATTGGCTCCAAAGGTAAAGGTGTTTGTTTTTCCATAGTAGAATTCAGGGGTGTGTGCTTTAACAGCTTCCTGTTTGCCCGAAACGTCAGAATATCTGAATTTTGCATAAAAATAGGCGTTATTGGCTATTTCATATCTTGCCGAAAAGGTTACAATTTGTTCCTTCCAAATCACTTTATCCATAAAAGGTAATCCGCTGGAAGTACCGTTGTTTTGCAGTTCTTTATAATCATATTCTGGTCCATGACGTGCTATGCTGTAATCTAAAACAAAATGCAGGCCTCTTATAGGTTTATACCCAACAGATGAGTTAATAATGTCCGAATTATCACGCAAATAATGACCTAAGTTATAGCTGTTTGATTCAAACGTAACAGCATTAAGATAGTTTTGATACACCAAAGGATTGCTACGCGTATATTCCAGACCAAACCAAAGGTTTTGAAGCGGAAAATCAGAAACCCGTATTCCCGCTTTAAAGCTTATTTGATTTCTTTGGGTTTTTTTATCAAACATATGTCGTAAAGAAAGTTCATCAACAAAGAGGCTTCCGTATAAATGTACATGTTTTATATTACGTGATGAGAGGTTAAAAAACATTTGAGAGTTTTGACCGGCATCTCCATAGTGATAGGTGGCATTTAAAGTGTGATCGACCGACTTATAAAAAAGAAAAGGTATTAAATAGGCAGCATGGATATTTAAATCGCTGTAAACTATTGAGTTTCCAAAAGAGAAATAAAATTTTTTAAACGGTCTGAAAGTGAACATATTGGCAGCCATAAATTTGGGCCTAAATACAGCCCTGTAGGTATCACCATCCCAATACGACCTTATTGAATCAACCACATCCGATACCAGCCACCCGTGGTAATAATCAAACGAAAACCATTTTACAGGATTTAAATGCAAGGTTATCATGGCATACGAAGGTGTTCGGCCCGACACGATATTTGATTGATAGTAGGTGTCGCCCCACTGGGGGTTATCTTTCACAAGTCCGATTACACCCCATTTCCATGAGTAAGTAATTCCCCCTCTTGCTTCACTAAATTCAATATCATCGGCACCAAATATTTTTACAGGGGCAGCCTGATCAGTTACAAAATAGTCGGGCTGGATTACATTTTTCGTAATGGTATTATCGCGTAAGCTTGTGTAGAAACCAAAATGCTTTCCTATATAACCTGAAAACTCAAGGCCTCCATAAGTATGTTTATACGAACCGTTTTTATTTACATTGTATTCATACCCCAATACAGGTTTCAGCCATAAAGTTGTAAGCGAGTCTTTGTAATACACTCCCAAGGGGTTAAGCGTAGCTGCCCAATGAGTACTTTTTTTTAGTAAATTCCATTTAGGATTGTATGATAGCTGATACTCTTTTTCCGTTTGGAATCCTTGCAAATAAAAATTAAGTTCATTTTGTTGCCTTTTGTTTAGTGAGCCCTCATGTTTTTTAGCTTCGGTTAACTTTTCATAAATATATTTTCGGCTGTAAGGTTTTATGGCCGAGTTTAAATCAATAACTTTGTTATTAGCCAGTTCGTCAAGGAAATTATAAACAGGTTTGTTTGAAATATGTTCGAATACTGTTTGGGAGAAAC
>CAYVWX010000093.1:0-11483 GCA_964455635.1 uncultured Lentimicrobiaceae bacterium
TGATACAAATATCCGTTTCTATCAAAAACAACTGACTCAATACCGGCTGCTTTTGCTTTTTCAGCGATAAGCGTACCAACTTTTGCAGCTTGTTCAATTTTGTTAACTTTTTCGTCAGCAACATTTTTTTCTCTTGAAGAGGCAGAAACGAGCGTTTTACCGTTTTCGTCATCAATAAGCTGAGCATAAATTTGCTTGTTACTTCTAAAAACAGACAAGCGAGGTCTTTCAGGGGTACCTTTAACGGTTTTCCTGATTCTCATCTTTATTTTAAGTCTGCTTGATGCTTTTTTATTTTTTGTTCCCATTGTAATCGTGTTTTTTACCTGTTTAACAGATACACTTTAGTTACTATTTATCGGTGGCTGATTTACCGGCTTTTTTCCTTAACTCTTCGCCCTGGAATTTAACACCTTTACCTTTGTAAGGTTCAGGTTTTCTAAGCGAGCGGATTTTAGCAGCAACCTGGCCTAAAAGTTGTTTATCGAAAGAAGAGAGCTTAATAAGCGGGTTTTTACCTCTTTCGGTAACGGTTTCAACTTTAATTTCGGGTGGGATTTCCATATAAATATGGTGTGAATATCCCAGTGCCAGTTCCAGCAACTGTCCTTTAGCTTCGGCTTTAAAGCCTACACCCACCAGTTCCAGTACCACATTAACACCTTCTGATACGCCTGTAACCATATTGTTAATCAGAGCGCGGTACAAACCGTGTTTTGATTTATGGTCTTTGCTTTCTGTTGCTCTTTCCAGGTTAACAATACCGTTTTCAACTTTAACGGTGATACCGGGGTCAACAGCCTGGCGAAGTTCGCCCAGTTTTCCTTTAACGGTAACAATATTATTGTCAGAAACGTTAATTTCAACACCTTGAGGAATAGCAATTGGTAATTTTCCTATACGTGACATTGATCTATCTCCTGTTTTAACTTACATAACAAATTACTTCGCCACCTACATTCAGCTTGCGGGCTTCTTTATCGGTAATTACACCTTTTGAAGTGGAAAGGATAGCAACACCCAGTCCGTTAATAACCCTCGGTAATTCGTTGGCGTTTACATATTTTCTCAAACCCGGGGTAGAAACACGGTCGATGGTTCTGATGGCCGGTGTTTTTGTTTCGGGATGATATTTCAGGGCTATTTTAATATTTCCCTGGTTGTTTTCTGTTTCTTCAAACTTATAGTTAAGAATGTAACCTTTTTCGAAAAGAATTTTGGTAATATTCTTTTTCAGGTTTGAAGCCGGGATTTCGACCAAACGGTGTTTGGCAGCCACGGCATTTCTTATTCTTGTCAAATAGTCTGCTATTGGATCAGTATTCATTTTGAATAACCTTTTAATTAATTATAAAATTACCAACTGGCTTTTTTAATTCCGGGGATTAACCCTTTGAGGGCCATCTCGCGGAAATTAATACGTGAGACGCCAAATTGTCGCATATACCCTTTAGGCCTACCGGTAAGTTGACAACGGTTGTGCAAACGAACTGGTGACGCATTTTTAGGAAGTTTTTGCAAACCTACATAATCGCCGGCAGCTTTTAATTCAGCACGTTTTGCAGCGTACTTATCAACCAGCTTTTGTCTTTTGCGCTCACGCGCTTTCATCGACTCTTTTGCCATTAGTTGTTATTTTTTTGGTTCTTAAATGGTAATCCGAATTCTTTCAGCAAAGCAAAGGCTTCTTCGTCGGTTTTAGCGGTAGTAACAATGGTAATATCCATACCATTAATTTTGCTTACTTTATCGATATTAATTTCGGGAAAAATAATTTGTTCCGGAATACCGAAAGAGTAATTACCGCGGCCATCGAAGCCTTTGTCGTTAATACCTCTGAAGTCGCGCACACGAGGCAGAGCTATCGAGACAAGCCTGTCAAGAAACTCATACATTTTTTCGGAGCGAAGGGTAACACGCACGCCGATAGGATTTCCTTTTCTTAATTTAAAGTTCGAAACGTCGCGTTTCGAGATGGTAGGCACTGCTTTTTGACCTGATATTGCAGTCATTTCGGCAATACCGGTATCGATTAATTTTTTATCGGTTAAAGCGGCGCTTATACCCTGGTTAAGGTTAATTTTAACCAGACGGGGAACCTGCATCACGGTTTTATAGCCAAACTTTTTGGTTAAAGCCGGTACTACTTCCTCGAAGTACTGTTTTTGTAATCTAGGTTGATATTTCATTATTTAATTACCTCCCCTGATTTTTTAGAATAACGAACTGATTTTCCAGTTTTTTCATCTTTTTTTCTTCCCACGCGAGTGGCGTTTCCTTTAGCATCAACAACCTTAAGGTTAGAGATATGAACAGCGGCTTCACTTTCAATGATTCCACCTTTAGGGTTATCGGCATTGGGTCTGGTATGTTTTTTTACCATGTTAACGCCTTCAACAATGGCTCTCTTTTTTTCGGTATCGATATCGAGCACACGTCCTTGTTTTCCTCTATCGTTACCTGAGATAACCAAAACTGTATCGCCTTTTTTTATATGTAACTTAGCCATAACTATTTCTTAATTAAAGCACCTCGGGTGCAAGTGATACGATTTTCATATACTGTTTTTCGCGCAATTCGCGGGCAACGGGTCCAAAAATACGGGTTCCCATCATTTCGCCGGCGGTATTGAGTAAAACCACAGCATTGTCGTCGAAGCGGATATAAGAGCCGTCATTTCTTCTGACCTCTTTATTTGTTCTTACTACCACTGCTTTGGCAACGGTACCTTTTTTAATATTACCTGAGGGCAAGGCATTTTTAACAGTAACAACCACCTGATCGCCCACCGAAGCATAGCGACGTTTGGTACCGCCAAGAACCCTGATAATAAGGACTTCTTTAGCGCCACTGTTATCAGCAACTGTACATCTTGTTTCTTGTTGTAACATGGTTATTTAGCTCTTTCAATGATTTCTACTAATCTCCAATTTTTATTCTTGCTCAATGGTCTGGTTTCCATGATGCGGACGGTATCGCCGATGTTACAATCGTTTTTTTCGTCGTGAGCCATAAACTTATTTGTTTTTTTCACAAACTTCCCGTAGATAGGGTGTTTAAAGCGACGTTCGATGGAAACAACGATAGATTTATCCATCTTGTTACTGACGACCAATCCGATTCTTTCTTTCCTAAGATTTCTCTTTTCCATTGTTATTACTTATTATTGTTTTCCAACATTTCTCTTTTCCTCAGCTCGGTTAAAATACGGGCAATAGTTTTTTTATTGTCGGTAATTTTATGCGGGTTTTCGAGGGGAGAAACGGCATGATTCAATTTGAGACGGGTAAGGTGTTTTTTTTCTTCTACCAGTCTTTCTCTGAGTTCTGCAGTACTCATCTCTTTAATTACTTCCTGTTTCATGGTTTTCCTATTTTTACTCAGTGTAATCTCTTCTAACTACAAATTTGGTTTTAACAGGTAATTTTTGGGCTGCAAGTCTCATTGCTTCCTTAGCTACGCGCAAAGGAACACCGTCAGCTTCAAAAAGAATACGGCCCGGAGTAATACGTGCCACAAAATATTCGGGGGCACCTTTTCCTTTACCCATACGCACCTCTGCAGGTTTTTTAGTTACGGGTTTATCGGGAAATATTCTAATCCAAATCTGACCTTCACGTTTCATATAACGGGTAACAGCCTGACGGGCAGCCTCAATCTGACGTGAGGTCATCCAGGCCTGTTCCAGTGTTTTTATACCAAAGGATCCGAAAGCAAGCTCATGGCCTCTGCCGGCATTGCCTTTCATGCGTCCTTTTTGTTGTTTCCTGAATTTTGTTTTTTTAGGTTGTAACATGCCTATTTACCTTTTATAATGTTAACTTCTGCTTTCTATCTTCTACGTCTTTGGCGTCCGCCCGACTTTTGATGTCCGCCTTGTTTGCTTTTACCAAACTGGGCTGATGGAACTAATTCGGGGCGACCATAAATTTCTCCTTTAAATATCCACACTTTAATGCCTATACGTCCGTAGGTTGTATGTGCTTCAATTAAAGCATAATCGATATCGGCTCTCAGGGTATGCAAAGGGATACGGCCTTCTTTATAGATTTCGCTACGGGCCATTTCGGCGCCACCTAAACGTCCTGATATCTGCACCTTAATTCCTTCGGCACCTAACCGCATGCTGGAAGCAATGGCAGTTTTGATGGCACGGCGAAACGAGATACGGCCTTCGATTTGACGGGCAATGGTGTTTCCAACAATGCTGGCGTCGAGTTCGGGGCGACGGATTTCGGAGATATCGATTTGCACTTCCTTGTTGGTAAGTTTTTTCAACTCCTCTTTCAGTTTAGCCACTTCCTGACCACCTTTACCAATAATGATACCCGGACGGGCAGTAAGAATGGTAATGGTAATAAACTTCAATGTACGTTCAATCACAATTTTTGAAACACCTGCTTTGGCAAGACGGGCATTGAGATATTTTCTTATCATATCGTCTTCCACCAATTTCTCGGAGAAATTTTTTCCACCATACCAGTAAGAGTCCCATCCTTTGATGATTCCTAACCTGAGTCCTATTGGATTAGTTTTTTGTCCCATTAAACTATTTATTAAAGTTCTTAATTTTCGTTATTTTCAGATTCGGAAACCTCAACCTGATTCATATCGTCTAAGCGATTTCCAAGAATCAAAGTAACGTGGTTTGAGCGTTTTCTAACTCTGTAAGCTCTTCCCTGAGGTGCCGGTTGCACGCGTTTTAGCATTCTGCCGCTGTCAACACTAACCTCTTTAATATAAAGAGCATTGTCTTCGATGCGTTTGCCTTCGTTTTTCACTTCCCAGTTAGCAACGGCTGAACGCACGAGTTTAAAAAGGCGTCCTGCAGCTTCTTTATTGGTATGTTGCAACACATGCATCGCTTTTTCCACATCCATTCCACGAACCAAATCGGCAACAAGTCTCATTTTGCGTGGAGAGGTAGGCACATTACGCAAGCGTGCTATATACAGATTTTTACGTTCTGCTTTACGCTTTTCGGCACTATTATGTTTTCTAGATCCCATTTTTGCTTAGCTTTATTTTCTACCTTTATCTTTTTTACCTGCATGACTTCTGAAAAGACGGGTTGGGGCAAACTCGCCGAGTTTATGGCCAACCATGTTTTCAGTAATGTAAACAGGAATAAATTTATTTCCATTATGTACGGCAATGGTTTGTCCCACAAAGTCAGGCGAAATCATTGAGGCTCTTGACCAGGTTTTAATCACGGATTTTTTTCCGGATTCGATGTTGGCCATAACCTTTTTTTCCAGTTTATAATGAATATATGGTCCTTTTTTTAATGAACGGCTCATAGTATTATCTGTTTACGATTATTTCTTACGTTTTTCAATAATGTACCTGTTAGAATCTTTCTTTTTGGCACGGGTTTTATAACCTTTAGCAGGCAAACCTTTCCGTGAGCGTGGATGTCCACCGGAGGATCTTCCTTCGCCACCACCCATAGGGTGATCAACAGGGTTCATGGCTACGCCTCGTACGCGGGGCCGGCGACCTAACCAGCGGCTACGGCCGGCTTTACCTGATTTTTCAAGGCTGTGATCGGTGTTCGACACCATACCAATGGTAGCGCGGCATGTTTGCAAAATCATACGTGTTTCTCCCGAGGGGAGTTTAATGATTGCAAACTTACCATCACGAGTCATCAACTGTGCATAAGAACCGGCACTACGGGCCATCTTTGCTCCCTGTCCGGGACGCAACTCAATATTATGAATGATGGTACCAAAAGGGATTTCCGAAAGGTAGAGTGTATTCCCCAATTCGGGGGCAACGCCTTTACCGGAAACGATTTTTTGGCCAACTTTCAGTCCGTGAGGAGCGATGATATAGCGTTTTTCACCATCAGCATAAAAAACCAATGCTATGCGAGCGGTACGATTGGGGTCGTACTCAATGGTTTTAACTGTTGCGGGAATACCTTCTTTATCACGTTTAAAGTCGATAATTCTGTATTTCTGTTTATGGCCACCACCTACGTTACGGATGGTCATATGTCCTTCACTGTTTCTACCGCCGGTACGTTTTTTAGGAGCCAGCAAACTTTTTTCAGGTTTGGTAGCTGTAATGTCGTCGAACGCGCTGATAATCTTGAAGCGCTGACCCGGGGTTGTTGGTTTATATTTTTTCAGAGCCATTTCTAAATGTTGCTAAAAAAATCAATAGTTTCACCTTCTGCTAACGTTACAACAGCCTTTTTAAAGGCCCTAGTCTTGCCAGTAATAACACCTGATTTAGTAAATCTGGATTTACTTTTACCGGAATAGTTCATGGTATTTACGGAGGATACCTGTACGCCGTATAACTCTTCTATCTCCAGTTTGATTTGGATTTTGTTGGCATTTTTGTCAACAATAAACCCATACTGGTTCAGAGTATCGCTTTTGGCGGTCATTTTTTCCGTAATTACCGGTTTCATAATAATTCCCATCTTCTTACTCTTTATTATTTGGCAAATAATTGGTTGATGGTTTTCAAAGAGCTTTCGAACATAATAATTTTGTTTGCGTTGAGTACGTCGTATGTATTTAACGATTCAGCGCCAACCATTTTGGTTTTTTGAACGTTGCGTGCTGAGAGGTATAAATTCTCATCTTTTTCGTTCAGAACCCATAAGGTTTTTTTATTATTCAGTTCGAGGCCTTTTAAGATGTTCACAAACTCCTGGGTTTTGGGGGCATCTAATTTGAAATCCTCAACTACTATAATTTCATTATCTTTAGCTTTATAGGTAAGTGCCGATTTACGGGCTAACCTTTTAACTTTTTTGTTAAGCTTAAAATGATAATCGCGGGGATGGGGGCCGAAAACACGGCCACCGCCACGAAACAAAGGGTTTTTAATATCACCGGCACGAGCGGTTCCGGTTCCCTTTTGTCTTTTTATCTTACGTGTACTACCGGTAACATCACTTCTTTCTCTGGAATCGTGAGTTCCCTGACGTTGGTTTGCTAAGTACTGTTTTACATCAAGGTAAATAGCATGGTCGTTGGGTTCAATTCCAAAGATGGAATCATCCAGCATAACCTTTCTGTCTGTAGCTTGTCCGCTCTTTGAATGAACTACTAACTCCATCTCTCTATTTTTACGTATGAATTATTAGGACCGGGTATCGATCCTTTAACAACTAATAAATTCTTTTCGGGAACAATTTTCATAACTTTCAGGTTCAGTACCTTAACGGTATCGCCACCTGTACGTCCTGCCATTCTCATTCCTTTAAATACTCTTGAAGGGTACGAGGAAGCACCAATTGAACCAGGGGCTCTTAACCGGTTATGCTGTCCGTGTGTTGCGTCGTTAACACCTTTAAAGTTGTAACGTTTTACAACACCCTGAAAGCCTTTTCCTTTGCTGGTTCCTTTTACATCAACAAATTCACCTTCGCTAAAAACGGTAACATCAACAATATCGCCAAATTTTTTCTTTTCCTCGAAGCGAGTAAATTCTGACAATAATTTTTTTGGTGTAGTACCGGCTTTTTTGAAATGACCTTTAAGAGCTTTGGTGGTATGCTTGTCTTTTTTATCTTCAAAAGCAAGCTGAATTGCTTCATACCCATCGTTCTCGATTGTGCGAACCTGAGTTACCACACATGGACCTGCTTCGATAACGGTACAGGGGATGTTTTTCCCGTTCTCGTCGTAAATGCTGGTCATACCTATTTTCCTACCTAATATTCCTGACATGATATTATTCTTTAAGCCTGTGTGTCAAATATTCATCAAACTTTAATTTCAACTTCAACACCACTGGGCAATTCCAGTTTCATTAAAGCGTCAATTGTTTTTGAGGTTGAGTTATAAATATCCATCAGTCTTTTGTAAGTACTGAGTTCAAACTGTTCCCTCGATTTTTTATTTACAAAGGTTGAACGGTTTACCGTAAATACCTTTTTGTGAGTTGGTAACGGGATAGGGCCTGTAACAACAGCTCCTGTACTTTTTACCGTTTTTACAATCTTTTCGGCTGATTTATCAACCAAATTGTGATCGTACGATTTTAGTTTTATTCTAATTTTTTGGCTCACTTTATTAATTATTATTTTTAACTAACAATTCCTTTTGCCTTATTCACAACCGCCTCAGCCACTGCTGCAGGAGCTTGTTCATAGCTATTAAATTCCATGGTTGAGGTAGCACGACCCGATGTTAAAGAGCGTAACTGGGTTACATATCCAAACATTTCGGACAATGGCACTTTGGCCTTAACTACCTGATAACCTACTTTAGCGGATATATCTTCAAGTATTGCACGACGCCTGTTTAAGTCACCGGTAACATCGCCAAGATATTCATCAGGAGTAACAACTTCTACTTTCATAATGGGTTCAAGCAAAACCGGTTTTGCCTTTTTAGCCGCATTGCGGAAACCCACTTTTGCTGCTAACTCAAACGAGAGTTGATCGGAGTCAACCGGATGGAAACTACCATCGAATAAACGGATGTGCATGCTTTCAACAGGAAAACCTGCAAGCGGCCCGTTAGCCATGGCCATTTCAAATCCTTTTTTAACGGAAGGGATATATTCTTTAGGAATGTTTCCGCCTTTCACTTCGTCAACAAATTCAAGTCCTTCAACCAACTCAACGGCAGGACCGATTTCAAACTGAATATCGGCAAATTTTCCGCGTCCGCCGGTTTGTTTTTTATAAACCTCTTTATGCTGAACATTTAATGTAAGTGCTTCTTTGTAAGCAACCTGAGGCTGGCCTACATTACACTCAACATTAAATTCTCTTTTCATTCTGTCGATAAGAATATCGAGGTGAAGTTCGCCCATTCCCGAAATAATGGTCTGTCCCGAATCTTCGTCGGAGCGTACCTTAAAGGTAGGGTCTTCTTCGGCAAGTTTGGCCAAGGCAACACCCATTTTGTCCATATCTTTTTGAGTTTTAGGCTCAATAGAGATGCTGATAACAGGGTCGGGAAACGACATAGACTCTAAAATAACCGGATGCTGTTGGTCGCACAATGTATCGCCGGTGCGGATGGTTTTAAATCCAACGGCTGCAGCAATATCGCCGGCCTCGATTTTATCCATCGGGTTTTGTTTGTTGGCATGCATTTGCATGATACGGCTGATACGTTCCTTTTTACCGGTATTGGCATTATAAACGTAGGAGCCGGCCTGCAGTGTGCCCGAATAGACTCTGAAAAAGCAAAGACGGCCAACAAAAGGATCGGTTGCAATTTTAAATGCCAAGGCTGAAAAGTGATCGTCGGGATCGGCTTTACGAATCTCTTCTTTATCTGTTTTAGGATTGATACCTACTAAAGCATCAACATCTAACGGACTGGGTAAAAATTCGATGATAGCATTAAGCAACATTTGAACGCCTTTATTTTTAAAGGCAGAGCCGCACATGACGGGAGTAATACGCATATCGAGTGTTGCCCGGCGAATTACATCTATCATTTCGTCTTCCGTAATAGAATGCGGATCGTCCATAAATTTTTCGAGCAGTTCGTCACTCTCTTCGGCAACGCCTTCGATAAGTTTCATTCGTGCTTCGTAGGCAGCATCTTTTAAATCGTCGGGGATTGGTATCTCAACGATTTTGGTACCCATTGAAGTGTCATCCCAAATAAAAGCTTTATCTTTTACCAGGTCAACTACACCCTGAAAATCTTCTTCGGCTCCAATAGGAATTTGAATAGGAACGGGGTTAGCGCCTAATCGGTCTTTCATTTGTTCAACAACACTAAAAAAGTCGGCACCCGAACGATCCATTTTGTTTACAAAACTAATGCGCGGCACTTTATACTTGTTAGCCTGACGCCAAACGGTTTCCGACTGTGGCTCTACTCCGCCAACGGCACAAAAGAGTGCAACAGCACCATCGAGTATGCGCAAAGAGCGCTCTACTTCAACGGTAAAGTCAACGTGTCCGGGAGTATCGATTATGTTGATTTTATGTTTTTTTCCAAAAAGTTCCCAGTAAACAGTAGTAGCTGCAGAGGTAATGGTGATACCGCGCTCCTGCTCCTGAACCATCCAGTCCATGGTAGCGGCACCGTCGTGCACCTCACCGATTTTATAATTTTTACCGGTATAATAGAGTATTCGCTCAGTAGTGGTAGTTTTACCTGCATCAATATGAGCCATGATACCAATATTTCTGGTAAAGGCTAATTTATTTGATATGTTTGCTTTTTTTGCCATTTATGCTTGTGCGTATCCTGTTTTTTAGAATCTAAAATGCGAGAAGGCTTTATTAGCCTCGGCCATTCTGTGAGTATCTTCTTTCTTTTTAAAGGCAGCACCCTCTTCGCGATAAGCAGCCATAATTTCGTTGGCCAATTTAAGAGCCATCGATTTTTCGTGACGTTTACGTGAAAATCCAATAAGGTTTTTCATCCCGATGGATTGTTTACGTGCCGGACGAATTTCAGAAGGAATCTGGAATGTGGCACCACCAATACGGCGACTTCTAACCTCAACGGCAGGAGTAACGTTGGCTAACCCTTTTTTCCAAACTTCGACAGGATCTTCGTCTTTCATTTTATCTTTAACGATATCCATTGCGTCATAAAAAATCTTAAAGGCAATACTTTTTTTACCTTGTAACATCAGATTGTTTACAAACTTTGACACCAAAACATCGTTAAATTTTGGATCCGGAAGTATGATTCGTTTCTTTGGTCTTGACTTTCTCATTTTATCTCAAGCTTAAAATGCTGTTCAATTAATTATTTTTTCTTAGGACGTTTGGTTCCATATTTCGATCTTCTCTGAGTACGTCCTTCAACACCTGATGTGTCGAGCGCACCGCGGATAATATGATAACGAACACCGGGTAAATCTTTAACACGTCCACCACGAATCATAACGATTGAGTGTTCCTGCAGGTTGTGACCTTCACCGGGAATGTAGGCGTTAACTTCTTTACCGTTGGTTAATCTAACCCTGGCTACTTTACGCATAGCTGAATTAGGTTTTTTAGGTGTAGTGGTATAAACCCTTACACAAACACCACGACGTTGCGGACTTGAGTCGAGAGCGGGTGATTTGCTCTTATCAACAAGTTTTTTACGTCCTTTTCTTACTAACTGTTGTATTGTCGGCATAACAATTTTAAATTATTAAACTTAATTACCTCTATTTTTAAGGAGGCGCAAAAGTATAAAATATTTTAAATGAACCTCTTTATTTCGGTTATAAATTAAAGGAGGGCTGAAAAAGGAAGGAGTAAGATAGGTTGTTCTCGAAAAAACAACGCAGCATTTACCTTCGCGCCGCGCAAGAAACCTATTACGTTTTACCTTATCAGGTTCCCTTAACTATAACTATTCCAGTGATTTTTATCTCACATCTCTGAAATGGGTTGCAAAAGTAAACATTAATTTTTAATTACCAAGCCCCTGAGGCATTATTTTTATCTTTTCCCAAAAAAAATTAACACCACAGAAGATAACAGGTTTCCATATCCGAAAAAAACCTTGCGTTTCTATCAGAACTTTCAAAAGGAAGGTGGA
>CAYVWX010000094.1:0-11418 GCA_964455635.1 uncultured Lentimicrobiaceae bacterium
ACAAAATTACAAACACATGAAAAATCTAAAAAAAAGTTTAACAATAATGTTGCTGTTTATGGCAGGATTATCAACCCATGCCCAAAACATCGACCTCAACGGTTTTGTACGTAATTACACCGGTGTTAACTACAATACCGGCGACTTTAATATGTTGCAAAACACCCTTAACCTCGACTTTAACCTGATGGGTGATAAAATGGCCTTAAAGGCAAATCCGTTAATTTATCTTTACAACATCGATAGCTTTGATGTTCGCATGCGCGAGATTTATCTCGACCTTTATTTTAACAGCTTCGACATCAGAATAGGTAAACAACAAATAGTTTGGGGAAAAGCCGACGGTGTGTTTATTACCGATATTGTTTCGCCTTTAAACCTCTCCGAATTTCTGCTGCCCGATTTTGATGAGATTAGGGTTGGTGTTTATGCCGCAAAGGTTGATTACTATCTGGGCAACAGCACCATTGAGGCCATTTGGAAACCGGTTTATGCAGGCAATGAGTTTCCCGGCCCGGGCTCTATCTGGTATAAGCCGCCCGAATTTCCTGCACCCGCAACTTTTGATTATTCCAAAGAAAAGATAAACCCGTCGTTGGAAAACAGTGAAGTTTATTTAAAATATTCATTCTCATCATCGGCCATTGATTTTGATTTGATGGGTGCCTATACATGGGATCAAACCCCAAGTATGCATGTAAAAAAAATCTTGGGAATGGACACCGTTACCCATAAACCTGTTTTAAAAGAATTGTTAATTACACCCGAGCACCACCGGCTTTATGTTGCCGGAGGATCCTTTACCTCTACCATTAAAAGCTTTGTAATCAGGGGCGAAGCGGCCTATTACAACGGTAAATATTTCCAGACTACCGATCCGTTGGCTGAAGACGCTCTGGTTCAGAAGGATTATTTACATTATGTTGTGGGACTCGATTACGGTGTTGGAAACCTCAAGCTCAGTGCCCAGTTTATTCAAAAATACATTATGGATTACGAGGATGAAATTAATGAGGACGAGTTTTCGAACACAATGACCGTTTTGGCACGTTACGACGCCATGCGCGAAACCCTGCATCTCGAATTGTTTTCATACATCGGGCTTAATTACGGTGATGCGTTAATCAGACCAAAAGTTACTTACGACTTTAGCGATGCTTTTTCCATACTGTTGGGAGCCAATATATTTACCGGCGACGAGCAGGGTATGTTTGGAAAGTATCAGGATAACTCGATGATTTACACTAAGATAAAGTATAATTTTTAATGAGCGTACCCCTTCAGTATTCTGTGCCGGCGTGCAAATTATTAGCTTATCGTTTTACAAAAGGCAACGTTGCCTGTTTGTTGCTGCCTGTTATTTTTAAAAGGTAATTGCCTGCGGGAAGGGTAGAAATATTAATGCTCTTTGACAGGAGACTACCTTTTTGAACTTCAACACCCGAAACGGTTAATATTTCGTATTTTGTAAAGTTTCCCTGTTGTTTGAGGGTGATAAATTCCGTTGCGGGATTAGGATAAACAACCATGTTTTCCTTGTTGTTTTCGGCAACGCCGGCCGGTTTAAACGGCGAATAGTAATAAGTTGTTGTTTCGGACAAATGCCAGTCGTTATCCTGAACATCATATATTTTATCGTTGGTTATACGGCCTTTTGGTTCAGTCTCTTCATCATACAAACCCATGGTAAGCACTACCCCGTAATATACGGGTCTGACAATAAGTTCGGGGGCAATCGAGTAATCCAAATCATACTCTTTTTTCGAAGTTCTTTGCCAACTGTCTTCCTCATCATCCCACGAATAATTTATAAGGGAAGTTATGTCGCCATCCTCATTATAAACATATATTACCTTGTTTTGAAAAACAAAATCGCCCAGACCGTAATCCCATTTTTCTTCGGTAATCACCTTCGACAGGTTTTCGTTTGAAAACTGATATCGTTTATCAATAACCCAGTTTCTGTTTGTACCATTCCATATATAATGAAGCCTCGATTTTAAAATGGTATCCGCTCCGTAAATAAAGTTAACTTGTGAATGATTTTTTAGCTGTGTGCCCACAAGTTGCCGAACGGTAATATACTCAGGCATGTTGGCGGTGTTGTACTCAATGGTGTCGCTGTGGTATGGTTTTAACACGCCGCTTTCGTCAACCACTTTGTAAATTAAACTGCTGACACGGTTGCCTTTTTCGTTGTACGAGTAGCTGTTTTTTTGAACCTGTTTCCAATCACCCGAAGCCTCGTCAGGTTCATAAATGTCCTGTTCAACAATTAAACCGGCTTCGTTAAGAAATGTTTCTGTTTTTTCAATGGTCATCAGTTCACTGCCACCGGTACTTCTTTTGGTAATTTTAACAATCTGTTTTCCGTTGTCCTTATATTGATAATTATATTCGGCTTCCTGCAAAATATTGTTGTCAAATGAAGCGGTATAATGCGTTAACAGCCGGCCGTAAAAATCGTAAGTAAACCGTTGTTTGTAATGCACATCCGATAAACCATCCTGAACAATGCTGTCGAGCTGAATTTTATCGCTGTTTTTAAACGACTGAGAAACAGCCGGCTGCCATAAAAGCGATGTGGCCACCAATAAAAATGTAATGTATAAATTTTGTGTTTTCATAATCAGAAGATATTTTTTGATGTTAAACTCTTTTAATGGGCTAACAAAGGTAACCCCAAAACATGCTTAATGCAACATCAATTAAAAATAATGAATAATTTTTTTAACAGTTAAGGTGCAGGTAAAAAAAGTTTGCAGCCTGTTAACATTTGTTTGTTTCAATAACGGAACAGGTTAATATGGTTATCGCCTTAAGATATATTCGTTGTTTTATGTACCGTAAGCATCAAAAAATTGTTTAAGTTTGTTCACCTCAAAACATTAAAAATGATCTTATCTGACTTTCCCCTGAAAAAAGTTTCACTCTTAATGTGCTTTTTTCTTGCTTTTTTTCTGAAGGGTTATCCTGACACATTGGTTTCGATAAACGATTTAACATTTAATTCCGACTTAGAAAAAGAGGCATTTTTGCATCTTACTGATGAGGATTCACTAAATTATCCGGCTTTATATCTTGCCATTGATTCCTCCATTAACAAAACAAAATTTCAGGAAATATTAAAAAGAATTAATGTTCTCGAAGTTCCGTATCGGTCACATTCGTTCAGTAAAATGAAAGAAAGTAAAAAGATTAAAAAAATATACAGGAACATCCATGCCGAGTTATTAAAAAAGTATGATGAGAAGGTTTTGTTTTCTTCCATTTTCAGCAATGGCGAATATCAATGTGTAACTTCCACCATGTTATACAGTCTTATTTTGCACGATTTGAACATTCCTTTTGAAATTAAACTTACACCCGACCATGCTTATCTCGTTGCTTATCCCAAAAGCAAAAATATAATTATGGAGACAACCAATCCGCTAAGGGGTACGGTAATTTATAATGATCAGTTCAAAACAAGCTATGTTGAATCGATGCACAAAATGAAAATCATCAGCGATACCGAATACAAAACCGAATCGGTTAATAAGCTTTTTAATAAATATTTCGGTAACCCTGAAATTGTAACCCTGAAAGAGATTGCAGGGGCACAATATCATAACAAAGCATTGTTTTTATTGCAAAATATGCAGTTTAAAAAAGCTTTTGAGTACATGGAAAAAGCATATTTTTTGCATCCGTCAAAAACAAATACCTATTTGCTGTTAGTTACACTGGCGGCAACGTTGGATAAGGTGGGGGTTAAAAATGAACATTATGCCGGTTATCTTGCCAAGATAATGCGCTTTCAGGGTTCATTGATTTCTTCCGATCAGCTCTTTACTTTATTTAACCAGTTGACATATCAGCAGTTGGAGTACGAGGGAAATGTAGAGATGTACATACGGTCGTACCATAAGATTTTGCCTGCTGTTAAGGATTCCGCGCTGCAAGCTGAAATTAAATTTGTGTATAATTACGAACGGGGCAGAAGGTTGTACAACATCAAGAATTATGGTGAAGCCATGCCTTTTATTAAGATTGCGTATGGCATTAAACCTAAAAATTTGGAAACGGAGCAAATGTTTATTAATATTCTTGTTGACAAGTTATCTAAAAGTGAATACAACAAAAAAGTAGGTAAAGATTTGATTGCAGAAATGGAAGCATACACGGTAAAATTTCCACAGCTAAAAAATAAAATTGCTTTTAAGAAAATATATCTTTTAAAGTGTTTGGATTTTATGGATAAATATTATTACGAAAAAGATGTTTCAAAAGGAGAGATATACCGGAAGAAATTTGAAGAAAACTACCCTTCTGCTGATTATAACTTTCTGAGCATCAATAAATATATAGTTCGTAGTTATAACTCGGCAGGGAGCTGTTATTTTGCTAAAGGAAATTACAAGAAAAGCCGGGAAATGTTTAAAAAGGGACTTTTTTATGTTCCCGACAGCAGGCTGCTTAAAAACCGTTTGCGTATCATTGAGTAGGTATTTAATAACTTCTGTTTTCAACAGCAAGGTTAAAATACCGGTGTATGACCATCGGGTTTCTTTTTCTCGTCATAAAAAATACACGGATTTCGATTTTCTCCATAACCGACCTTCCCGGATAAACTTTGACGGGATATTTTACAACACCGTTCTTTTTATAATTTCTCAGGTCGATTTTAACCTTATGATGAATGGGTCCCCTGTATAAAAAAAAGCGTGCTTTCGATTTGTGTGGTTTTAACGATATTTTTAAATAGTAAGTATTTTCCGAGGCCAACCGGTCGATGGGTACCACCGATATTTTCGGATATTTGGTTATTAATTTCCCCGATGAGGTGTACTCTTTTGTTCCCATAACAACCTCTCCCGCTTTATAGGGTATTTCGGCCATCAGACGGCCGTTTTCATAGTACTTTTTCTGATATCCGTCTTTTTGGCCGTCAACATAGTGCGTTTCGCGATAAAGTTTGCCCGTTTCATAATAGTATTTTGCCATGCCATCTTTAACCTGATAACGATACATAACTTCGAGCTTTACTTTGCCGTTTTTGTAATAGCTGTAAGCAGGGCCGTTTTTTAGCCCGTTTTTATAAGCAATGCTTGTTTGTAGTATTCCTTCCGGCGAATAAATACTTCTAACGGTATCACCATCTTTATTCACGGAATATTTCACTCTGTTTTTTTCTGATTTGCTGTGATTGTTAAAGTTGTTGCACGACATCAGGAAACCAATGGCAAAAATTAATGAAAAGGTGTAAATATTTTTCATGGGCTTATAAGTTTGAACATGGCTGTTATTAACGTTATTAAAAATTAACTTACTTTACCAATATACAATGCATTTCGGTTATCGCCGGTAAGTATCTCCCTTTCGGAAAAAAACGACTTAATATCTTGGCAAAATGTTTTTGAAAGTATCTGTAATCGCTGCGTTTCAAAAACTCAGGCAATTGAACAAAAGGATGACGGTTGCTGTAAAAATCGTGAATAACAACCCACTTTCCGGCTATCCGTTTCATTTCGTTAATGACCTTTGTCCGCTTCTCTTTTTTCATGCCATGAAGCACAAAAGTTGCCGTAACAATGTCGAGTGAATTGTTAGCAAAAGCTTCCAGATTTTCGCCGTGTTGATGTACGAATTTAATTTCAGGATGTTTTTTTTCTGCCTGCCGAATCATCTTTTTTGAAAAATCGGCACCCACTGCTTTTAACAGTTTGTATTGATTAAGTGCAGATTTCCAAGCTCTTGTGCCTCTGCACAAATCCAATACCGCTTTATCTTTAAGGGGAGTATGACTGTTAAACAAGGTGGCCATATCCTTAAAATACTTGTAAGTATCTTTATCTAAAACATCATAAGCAGGCGCAATAAGGTTAAAAGCAAACTGCGCCTGTTTGTCCTCATCCTTTGAAAAATAGTTCGTTTTATTCATGCCTGCAAAGGTAGCGGGAATTTATGAAAAACCGGCTACCTTTATTTTATCAGGTGGGGAATTCGAGTTTAAAAATGATTTTACAATTTAACTTTAGCAATTTTATTATTTGATGATGGTATTAAACAGATAAAAGATATATTCGTTGTTTTATGTGCCGTAAGCAAGTCCGTTTTTATCGGCAATGCTTGTTTGCAGTGCTCCACCGGTGAAAAAATATTTCTATTTGTCACCGGCTTTATTCATGGAATATTCACTCTGTTTTTATAAATGGGCAGGCAGCCAATAAAACAGAAAGTTGAGAAGCAACCCTTCAGCTACAATGGCTGCCAGGGCAATGGGCAATGCCTCTTTGCGGTTTGAATAATATTTTCGCAGCAAAACAGCTCCAAAAACAAGCGACAGCAGCCAGGGCGTTAAAAGTATGATGCCATACATTCCGTAGTTGCGTTTAAATTTTACAATAAACCTGTTGCGCCGCGTAAACTTTTTTTTGTGTTTTCTTTTTTCCTGTCGCCGCAACAACCACTCTGCATAATTTCTGTTCCACGACAATGGTAGCATTTTAGCAACTATGGGCTGAAGTATTTTACCAAGAAGAAAAAGAAGCCTCGCCAGATTGTAATAAATGATAAACGAAATTACCCCTCCCGAAATCATGGTAATTACCGAGGTTGTAAAATCAAGCTTAATCAACAACGCAAAGATGGGCGTGTAAAAATACCTGACTGTTGAAATCAGAAATACGTTGATGATTTTTAAAGTATAGGACATACAGGCTGCTTAAGCCGCAAAAATAGTTTTTTTGTGAAACTGAAAAATTTTAACTTTTTAGTCATACCACAATGTAAAGTCAGCGTATGACTATGGCAGGTATTATCCGCAATGGAAAAACCTGTTAACCAATGCTAAAACCTTATCCTCATCGTTTTCAACCTCTTTACGCAGATGCTCGTCGTTAAAGGCTTTTAGCTGTTCAACTAATTGATTTAAGATGGCTTCGGTAAACACACCCCTGTCGAGATAAACATCTTTTTGTTTTAGTAAATTGTTTGCCGATTCAACACACGATTGAGGCAGTTGTGCCAGGCTGTTTTGTTTTTCCTGATGCTCTTTGTCGAAAATGTTGATATCAACGTAAGTTTTTCGGGCTATATCCAGAGCATTTTTCATTTCAAAGCCATGCCGTGCAGCTACGGTCATGCCGGCAAGCAGTAAATATATATCGGCCGATCCGTCGGGACTGCGCAATTCAACGGTTTGTTTTCCTGAGAAGTCGATAATATCTCCTTTTTCCTGTGGGTTGGCACTGCTAATCATGTTAACCGGTTTGGTCCATCCCAACGGAACCCTCACCAATACCGAACGGTTACGGTCGCCCCAGCAGATATTGGTGGGTGCTTCCTGATGGGGTACCAACCGGAAATAGGAGGTGGGGTTCATGTTGCCAAAAGCGGTAAGCGAAGGTGCCAGTTCCATGTATCCGGCAATGGCTGTTTTGGCCGTATCGCTCAGTTTACCATTTTTAATCATTTGGTTTACACCGTCTTTCATAATTCGTGTATGAATATGAAGTCCGCTGCCGGCTTTTCCCACCGTAATTTTCGGGGCAAAGGTAACTTCAACGCCATATTGCATGGCCAGGGTTCTGATAATCCATTTGGCCTTTAAAAGCTGGTCGGCGGCATCTTCCACGTTGGTGGGTAAAAATTCTATTTCATTTTGCTCGTAAACCAATCCGTCTTTGGTAAAATTACCCACTTCGGAATGGCCGTATTTAATGGTTCCGCCGGCTTCGGCAATCAGTTTCATGGCTTCGGTTCTGAAATCAACCCATTTTGAAAAGGGTGATGATTCGTGATATGCTTTTTGGTCTTCGGCATGAAAAAGATTGTCATCTTCGCTGATGATATAGTATTCCAGCTCGCCCATGGCTTCAAATTCAAAACCGGTGGTTTCTTTAAACGTGTTGTGTGCCTTTTTTAAGATATATTCCGGTGCACCTTCAAAAGGTTTTCCGTCACGGTCGTAGTAGCTGCAAAGAATATCCAGGGCGGGAATTTCCGAAAAGGGGTTAACAAAAGCTGTTTTATAACGGGGTATTACATACAAATCGCTGGAGCCTGCTTCCACAAACGGAAACAAGCTGGAGCCGTCAACCCGCTCGCCGGCAGTAAGTATGGAGTCGAGATGGTCGCGGTTACCGATAATAAAATTTAAGGTTTTCAGCCTGCCGTCCCATCCGGTGTAACGGAAGTTGATCATCTGAATATCATAATCTTCCACAAAACGGATTAAATCGTCTTTGGTAAGCTCGTCGGCCGGTTTGTTTAAATACTGTATTACCGGATTCGGATTCATCGAAATGGCATTGTTCATATTTTCATTTTTATAAAAGGGGTACAAACTTATTAAAATATATGAGTAGTTTTTCCGAATTAAAAAGAACTTTCATACATTTGAAAAAAATTAAATTATACAACTATGACGCTAAATAGTAAAATTACCCTTGCTTTTTTTGCAGTATTACTTTTATTTTCGGGATGTAAGTTTCCGGTACCGGCTTTAAACGGAAAAGTTGACACTTCAAAAACTGAAACCATGAAAGAAGTTGCCCGTCAGGTTAAAATTCAAAACGACACAACCAAAAATTTAAAACCCGACAACGAAGCCCGTATTATTTGGGCAAATCCGGCATCACCGGCCAAAACGGAATTTGTGTTAATTTATATTCATGGTTTTTCGGCCAGTTGCAAAGAAGCTTATCCGGTGAATTATAATTTTGCCAAGCGCTACGGAATGAATATGTATTGTGCACGGTTGGCTGCGCATGGTGTTTCCGACGAAAAGCCTATGATAAACCTGACCGCTGAGGCGTATCTTGAATCGGCCAGACAGGCGCTTGAAATCGGACGCCAATTGGGTGAAAAGGTAATATTAATGAGTACTTCAACCGGGGGTACGTTGTCGCTTAAGCTGGCAGCCGACAATCCGTGGATTTATGCTTTAATAATGTACTCGCCCAATGTTGATGTGGTTGATAAAAAAGCACATTGGCTTACCAATAAATTTGGCTATGGGTTGGCAAAACTTGTTAAAGGCGATATGATAGTTTACGACGACGACCCTCCTGAGGTTCAAAAATACTGGCAGTCGAAGTATCATATTAACGGCGTGCGTGCCATGACACAACTGTTGGAAAAAACCATGACTCCCGAAACCTTTGCCAAAGTTAAACAACCTGTTTTTGTTGGCTATTATTATAAAAATGAGGATGAAAAAGACCCGACCGTCAGCATTGATGCCATGATGAAAATGTATGACGAGTTGGGAACGCCGGCCAATCTGAAAGAAAAGGTTGCTTTTCCGAATGCAGGCTGTCACCCCATTCCTTCCGAAATTTACAACAAACATTACAAAGATGTTGAGGTTAAAACCTATGAGTTTGCCGAAAAAGTACTGGGGTTAAAACCGGTTAATCAATAAACTTTAACAACTTCGGTATAAAATAATCTGGTTTAGACAGATTATTTCTTCTTTGCCGGTGAAAGGTTTTGTTCATCCTTTTTAATGTTCCAGGTTTCTTCCAACTCCCAGTTGGCACGTATGTCGATAATTTTTGCGTAATACGATACCCGTTCAGGTTCAATCTTCCGGATATAATTACCGGCATCCCATTTGCCATTGTTATTTTTGTCGTCAATAATTTTTAAGATGTATTTGCCCGGATTGAGGTAAGTTATTAAAAAAGAGGTGTCGCCGGTAAAAAAGTATTGTTTAACAACATCTTCTTTAGCGTTTAAAAACTGAAAGATGTAATTCCCGGATTCTTCGGGAGACAAATTAACGGTGAGTGTTCCATACTCTTTGTTGGCTTTGGTAGAAAAACCAATATTTTTTTGCTTGTTAAAATAGCCGTTCCAATCTATAAAACAAGAGTCGGGCAGCAACAAACGGTATTTGGTGGCTTCGGTTAGCGTTGCCGGAAACCTGTATTTTAAATGAAGAGAATCCATTGGTACAAATTGAGGTGAATAAACCGAATCGGTGCCGGCAACAAATAAAACAGAGTCGGTAATAATTTTAGCAACGGGCTGATTAAATTCAATATATAATGCTGATGTTGGCCTGATGGCTGCTTTCATATTGGTGGTAAAGGTTAGCAAATTCCTCTTTTCAGGCATGGTTTTGTTTTGTTTCTTTTTTTTGCGTACAGCGCGAATTGTTTTGTTTTTAAATTTAACAGGAATGAAAACCTGCTCTAATGTATCGCTGTTTTGCTCCAGCAAAATATTTAAAGTATCTACGGTTAAGGCTGATTCCTTAAGATACCACCATAGTGTATCGTGATTTTCCGACCACCGGTTAATGTGCCAGAGGTTTCGTTGTGGATAGTTAACGGCATTTATTGAAACACCGGAGGCATCAGTTGAAAAAATAAACCGAATGGTATTGAGGCCGGTTAATTTTGCTTCCAAAACCCTTTGGACCGTATCGGCTTGTTGGAACATATACATCATAAAGGATTTTACAGTTTGATTTACAGGCTTTAAGGTGTCAATTTTAAGGCTGTCGGAAACATGAGTTGCAACATTGTTAATTTCAATTTCGGTGGTGTCTTTTTTAACGGTAGTGTCTAAAACCGGCGGAGCAATGAAAACGGGATGGATTAAAGAATCGATAAAAGCAATGTCTTCTGTAGGCTGGTCGTAAAAGTAGTTGCTGTTTAAATCTTTTAAGGCAAATGCCAGATAAGCATCGTCAGCCAAACCTCTAAACTGAAAATTTCCTTTTTTATCGGTTTTACTCAAATAATAGGGCGGAACCCGCATGGGTAACGAGTCGAAGGGAATGGTGTCGTTGCCGTGGCGGTACAGCATTACCATCACCCCTTCGGCAGGCTGCAGGTCGAAGGCATTTACAACCTTGCCACTTAAGCTTAACGAGTCAACATGGTCGCCTGTAGAAAAAATATAGCTGTAACTGTGCAGCGGGTTTCCTTCGGTTAAGTCTTTAATGGCATCACCAAAGTAAATAGAGTAGGTGGTGTTGGGTTTGAGAGCTTCTTTAAACTTAACAATGAGTTTTTTGCCTTTTAAACGAAAATCGGGTTTTTCTTTCATGGTAGGCGAAATCAGCAATTGCTCGTTAATGTTATCAAGCACCACAAACTCGCTGAATTTTAATTCAAATTTATTTCCGGTAAATCCGGCAGCACCGTTGGGGGGAACCGATTGTACAACCGATGGGGGAGTAACATCTTTTTTTCCGCCGGAGGGCATGGCTTCCTGGGCACACGAAAAAGCCGTAAGGACTACGATAATTAAAAAAACCGTTTTGCAGATATGCTTTATCGCCTTAAAAACCATTGATAAATTTTTTGTTTACAAAGATGAAAATTTATTTTTGATTTAAACCCCAATAAGAAAAAAAACCCGCCGGAAGCGATGCCCGGCAGGTTGGATAGGTTTTATGGGAAGTAGAGTACTTGGAGT
>CAYVWX010000095.1:0-11272 GCA_964455635.1 uncultured Lentimicrobiaceae bacterium
GCACCAAATTTAAAATTCAAATTTTCAAAACCTTCGTCCCCTCGTTCTTTCGTTCTTTCGTTCAATCGTCAATCTTCAATCATCAATCATCAATCTCCAATTTTCAATCTCCAATCATCAATCATCAATCTCCAATCAAAAACCCCTCATTCCTTACTTTTCACCACCAAATATCCGGGGTCATCGGAATAGCCATAAAGATAATCCAATTTCTTTTTATAAAGTTTTTTCAAATATTTTCGTTTTAATTTTAAAGTTGGCGAGAGCTCTCCGGTATCGGGTGTCCAGGAACGGCAGGTTAAGGCAAACTTTTTAATTTGACGATGACGTCCCAGCGTGGCATTAATTCTGTCAATTTCTTTTTGAAAACGGTCAACTACCTTTTTATGTTCGATTAAATCGATATTATCGCGGTAAGTAACATTGTTGTTGGTGGCCCATTTATGCAACACTTCAAAATCGGGGCTGATAATAGCTGCTGCAAATTTTTCACCTTCGCCCACTACCATAAGTTGGTCGATAAAAGGAGATTCTTTAAACTTATTTTCAACCAATTGAGGGGCAACATATTTTCCGGTAGTAAGTTTAAATATCTCTTTTTTCCGGTCGGTAATTTTTAAAATATTGTATTCGCCCAGTTCGCCAATATCGCCGGTATGAAACCACCCTTCATCATCAATAACCTCTTTGGTTTTTTCAGGGTCTTTGTAATAACCTTTCATCAGGTTTGGTCCTTTCATCAAAATTTCGCCATCCTCAGCAATTTTAACTTCCACATTATCGAGAACAGGGCCTACCGTTCCAAATTTTATATAAGGATATTTCGGGTGATTAACAGAAATTACGGGAGACGTTTCGGTTAAGCCGTAACCTTCGTTGATGGGTATTCCGGCAGCATAAAAAATGCGTGCCAAACGGGGTTGAAGAGCGGCACCTCCCGATACAATTACTTTAATGTTACCTCCCAAAGCCTCGCGCCACTTAACAAAAATAAGCTTATTGGCTAATTTAAGTTGTTGCTCATAAAACCAGCCGTTGGCTCCGTTAAGTTCGTAGCGCAAGCCTAAATCAACAGCCCAGAAAAACAGTTTTCGTTTTACACCGGTGAGCTGTTTTCCGGATAACATAATTTTATCGTATAGCTTTTCGATAACCCGCGGCACAGTAGTAAAACCATGAGGTTTAACTTCGCGCAGATTTTCGCCAATGGTATCAATATTTTCGGCATAGTAAACACCGATACCTTTAAATTGATGCAAATAATTTACTTCGCGTTCGAGCACATGACACAGCGGAAGAAAGCTCAATGACCGATGACCTTCACCAATGGGAAGAATATCTTTAGTGGCTTTAACATTACTTAAAAAGTTGGTATGCGAAAGCATTACACCTTTTGACAACCCGGTGGTTCCGGAAGTATAAATAATTGAAAGCAGGTCGTCGGGGTTTATTTTATCACGAATAGAAGTGAGTTTTTGAAAATAAACATCTTTATTCTTTTTACCCAATTCAATAATCTCATTAAAATTATCAACCCCTTCAACAGGATCAATCGTCCATACTTTTTCAATATTATCAGTATTGTCGGCTATTTTTTTTACTTTTTCGTAAAGTTCTTTTGAAGAAACAATAAGAATACGGGCTTCGGAATGGGCAAAAATATGCTTTAGTTCACGCTCGCTGTTGTTGGCATAAATAGGTACATGAACCACACCTGTCTGAGCCATACCCATATCCATAAAATTCCATTCTGGGCGATTGTTCGACATGGTAACAATTTTATCCCCCGGTTTAAAACCCATGGCAAGCAGTCCCAAACTAAAATAGTCAACATTGTTTTTATACTCTTGTGTGGAAAATTTTTCCCACCGGCCGTTTCGTTTTACTGCCAATGCATCTTCGCGTTGATATTTTTCAAGAAGTTGGTCAACGATATCAAAAGTTCTGGTTACTTCCATGATTAATTATTTTATAGGTTTACACTTTTTTCGGTTTAAATGTCCAGGTAAATTTAAAAACGGCCACCACATCACCTGCCGTGTCGTAGCCTGTTGATGTAACATCAACTGTTTTACCATCACCGGTTTTAAGGCTTTCGTTAATGGCCTCTGCTATTTTTTGCCCATCGTTACAAACAAACCGGATGCGGGTACGAGCTTTTTTAGTAAACGAAGCCTGCATATTAAATACAAGCATGGAAACGGGTTTCGGTGCTTCGTTCACCAAAGCAATGGCCTGTACTCCCGACGACAGCTCGGCAGCCATACTCATCACGGCAAAATACATCGATTTAAAAGGGTTTATATTCAGATGTTTGTAAGGTACTGTTACCACAGCATGCTTGCTGTCCATTTCAACAACACGTAATCCGGCAATGGCTCCCATGGGCATGTTTTTGAGCATGAACATTATTAACCACAAAGGCTTTCGAGCCGCTTTCCTGATTTTATTTTCTTTTGGCATAACTGCGAAACATTACTTTATACGGTTTCAAACCTGCCTGCCTGTTACCAATTTGGTAACGGCAGGCAAATTTGAGGTTTGAATACTATTTTTTAAAAATTATAACGGTTGTCGTCAATTAACTTACCGGCTATCATGCGGCGGGCATCTTTAACATTAACAGGGTTAATTTTGGTAAAGCGTTTCATTCCCATTAACATGGCCTGACGTTCATCGCCTTCGGCAAACGAGTTAACGGCATCCACCCCGATTTTATTGATGCGACTTGCCGTATCGTACATAAATACATCCAACATATTTTTGTACAGTTTCATTTTTTCTTCATCGTACATGCCGTTGAGTTTTTCAACTCTGAGCATCATCGATTCGGCAGCATAGGTATGCATCAGCATGTCGGCAACGTTCATCAATATTTCCTGTTCATTTTGAATTTTATCGGTATATTTTTGTAAAGCTGCTCCGGCCACCATTAAAATAGACTTTTTAAAGTTGGCAATAACTTTATGTAGTCCTTCGTAATAGTCCATCGAAACACTTCCGAAATCGGGAATACCCATCAGTTCTTTAGCAACCTCTTTGGCGGGTGTAAGCAGGTCTATTTCACCTTTCATGCCACGTTTCAGCATTTCGCCAATGGTAACCATACGGTTAATTTCGTTGGTTCCTTCAAAAATACGGTTGATGCGCGAATCGCGATAAGCACGCTCTACCAGCATCTCGGCCGAATAGCCCATACCTCCGTGAATTTGAACACCTTCATCCACTACATAATCCAATGTTTCGGAACCAAACACCTTGGCAATAGAAGCCTCAATGGCATATTGGCGAAGGCCTTCAACCATGGCTTTACCCTTATCCATTCCTCCGGCTGTTAAAGCCTCAATGGCATCATCAATGTTTTGGCTGGCGCGATAGGTTAACGATTCGGTGGCAAAAGTACGAATGGCCATTTCGGCCAGTTTGTATTTTATGGCTCCAAAATTGGCAATTTGCGTTCCAAACTGCTTGCGCTCGTTGGCATATTGAACCGAAATATCAATGGTGGCTTTTCCGGCTCCCACACAAGCTCCGGCAAGTTTAATACGACC
Source organism: uncultured Lentimicrobiaceae bacterium (assembly GCA_964455635.1). Taxonomy (GTDB): domain Bacteria; phylum Bacteroidota; class Bacteroidia; order Bacteroidales; family F082; genus B16-G9. Next base: position 3,552 of record CAYVWX010000095.1, read on the forward strand.
CAGGTTAAGAATATAAAGCGCAATTTTAAATCCCTGATTTTGCTCTCCCAAAAGGTTTTCGACCGGAATTTTAACGTTATCAAAAAATATTTGGGTTGTGGATGAACCGCGGATGCCCATTTTGTCCTCTTCTTCGCCAATGGTAAAACCTTCGGTGCCACGTTCAACAATAAATGCACTGAGGTTTTTGTCGCCTTCAATTTTGGCAAAAACAATAAACAGGTCGGCAACACCGGCGTTGGTTATCCACATTTTATCGCCATTGAGGATATAATGTTTTCCGTCTTCGGACAAAACGGCTTTGGTTTTACCGTTGTTGGGGTCGGAGCCGGCTGTAGGCTCGGTAAGTGCATAAGCTCCAATGTATTCGCCGGTAGCCAGTTTTGGTAAATACTTTTTCTTTTGCTCTTCGTTGCCAAAATAGTATATGGGCAAAGTTCCGATACCCGTGTGAGCCGAATAAGCTACGGCAAAGCTGAAACCTTTTCCCATCTCTTCCACGGTTAGCATGGAAGTCACAAAATTTTGGCCGAAACCTTCGTACTCTTCGGGAAGTGAAATTCCCAACAGACCCATTTCGCCGGCATCTTTTAAAAGCTTTGTTAAGGTTTCGTAGTCATGATGTTCGAGCTTATCAATATTTGGAAGCACTTGCGTTTCAGTAAAATCTCGACAGGTTTGTGCCATCATCTGCTGCTCTTCATCAAATTCTTCGGGAATAAAAATATCCCGGGCTTCGGTTTCCTTAATCAGGAACTCGCCGCCTTTTAGTGTTTTGTTTTCTGACATAATACTTTGTTTTTTAATGTTTTATAATTCATTTTTTTGCCCTGCGGGCAGGGTGTGATTTTGGGGTGTTGTTTTTTTTTGTCATTTGTGGTCATTTGTGGTCATTAAATAGTCATTTGTGGTCATTTGTAGTCATTTATGGTCATTTGTAGTCATTTGTGGTCATTTGTGGTCATTAGTATTTTTTACCGATGGAGTTGATGTAGTTGTTTAGTTTTACTCCCAGGATGTTTATCTCATTTATGAAATATTCAAACTGCTCATGATTGATAAGTTTTCTGTTATAGGCTTTTGTCAACCATGTTTTGGTTTCAAAAAGAGAACCCCGTGAGTAATAACTAAAATGTTTGGCCTCTTTATAATGAAATCTGCCAAAACCTTCGCTGATATTTGCTGCAACAGAGTCTGCCGCCCTGACAAGTTGTTTTCCTATTGTGTCTTTTTCAAAAAAACTCCATTTAATTACAATGTTCCATATTTTTTCACTTATTTCCATTGAAAGTGAATAAACCTGTAATTCTTCGAGTTTCATTTTTACAATTTAAAAAGTTCCTGTTCTTATAAAATCACTATTTACCAAACACCACAAATAACTACCAACTACCGAATGACTACAAATGACCACAAATGACTACCTAATGACTATCTAATGACTATTTAATGACTATTTAATGACAACTAATAACCACCTACCCCCTCCACATCTTCTAACTCATCATCATCCAGCAAATCCTCCTCTATTAACTTTTCTAAGTCATTCAAATCATCTAATCCCTCAAAAATATTCTACAACATTTCATAAATCCCTGCTGCACCCTGTCCTGTACCGATACACATGGTAACCATACCGTACTTTTTGTTGCGGCGTTTCAGCTCGTTTAATATTTGAACCGTCAGCTTTGCTCCGGTAGCTCCCAGCGGGTGACCCAAAGCTATGGCGCCACCGTTTACATTAACAATGTCGGGGTTCAGGCCTAATTTATTAATAACCACCATACTTTGTGTTGCAAAAGCTTCATTAAGCTCAATAAGGTCGATGTCGTCCAACTTCATACCTGCATGTTTCAACACTTTAGGGATGGCTTTCATGGGGCCCACACCCATTTTATAAGGTTCTACACCGGCTACCTGATAGTCCACCAGCCGCGCAATGGGTTTAAGGTTATAACGTTTAAGAGCCTCTTCAGAAACCACAAGGACAAACCCGGCACCATCCGACATTTGTGAAGAGTTACCGGCTGTAGAAACCCCGTCGGCGGCAAAAGCAGGACGTAAACGTGCCAATCCTTTTAAGGTGGTGTCCCGGCGTGGCCCTTCATCGGTGTCAAAAATCTTTTCACGGGTTTTCATCTGTTTTCCGTCAAAATAGTTTTCGGTAACGGTAATAGGAACTATTTGATCTTTAAAATATCCTTTATCGATGGCGTTGAGTGCTTTCATGTATGAATTGTAAGCAAACTCATCCAATTCTTCTCTTTTCAGGTTATATTCACGGGCGACCATTTCGGAAGTTAACCCCATACTCAAATACCATCCCGGGTTGTTTTTTGCTACTGTTGGATTGGGAACCAGGCGCCAACCGCCCATGTTTATCATCGACATGGTTTCGGCACCACCGGCTACAATAACATCGGCAATACCGGCACTTATTTTTGCCGAAGCAATGGCAATGGATTCGATACCTGATGAACAAAAACGGTTAATGGTTGAACCGGGTACATCAACACTGTCCATCGACATTAGAGATAAAAGCCGGCCCATGTTCATTCCCGATTCTGCTTCAGGAAAAGCATTGCCAACCACAACATCATCAATTTCTGATTTTTCTATTTGCGGAAAATCTTCCAGCAACCGTCTGATAACGGCTACGGCAATATCGTCGGGACGGGTAAAGCGCAAAGAGCCTTTGGGAGCTTTACCGATGGCCGAACGATATCCGCCTACTATATATGCATTCATAATTTTATTTTTTTTCATTTGGTTAAACAACTTGGCTACTAATTTCTGAGGATTTTACCTTTTGTAATCAAACTTTGGATGCGTTCGAGTGTTTTACGTTGCATACAAAGTTCCAAAAATGCCCGGCGTTCCAGGTTTAGCAGATACTGCTCCGAAACTTCGGTCAGTGCCTGCGATATTTCGCCACCGGCCATTACATAACCCAGTTTCTCAGCTATCAGTTTATCATGTTCCGACATGTAATGGCCTACGGTAAAGCCGTCGGCACCCACATAAACCATTCCCAATGCTTCATTGCCAAGCACCTTAACATTGTTGCGCGGTGCCGGCTGCGAATATCCTTTTTCAGCCATTTGCAAGGCTACTTTTTTGGCATAAGCCAGCTGATGTTTTCGGCTAACAATTACCTCATCCTGTCCGGAACGCAAATAACCAAGGTCAAATGCTTCATAAGCCGAAGTAGAAACTTTAGCTTGTCCGATACTTAAATACCTGTTTAAAAATGCATTGGTACGGATATCGCCGTTTTTAAGCTCATCGCCCAAGCGTAGGGCAAACTCTTTGGTGCCACCACCTCCGGGGATAAGTCCCACGCCAAATTCAACCAGTCCCATATAGGTTTCGGCATGGGCGATAACCTTGTCGCTGTGCATACATATCTCACATCCGCCGCCCAGTGCCATACCATGCGGTGCCGAGATAACAGGGATTGATGAATATCTTAACCGCATGGTGGTTTTTTGGAACCACTGAACGGCCATATCCAACTCTTCCCACTCCTGCTCGATGGCAAGCATATAAATCATGCCTACATTAGCTCCTGCCGAAAAGTGCTCGCCTTCGTTGGAGATAATAAGTGCTTTATAATCGGCCTCAGCCATATCCATGGCTTTGTTCAACCCTTCAAGCACACCCTGTCCGATGGTGTTCATTTTGGTATGAAATTCAACATTCAACACACCGTCTCCAAGGTCGAAAACGGTAACATCGTTGTTTTCCCAAACCACGTTGGTAGGACGTAGAACCTCCAGCGACAGCACTTCGTCCTGTCCGGGAATTTCCTTGTACGACTTTGATTTTACATCGTAGTAGAACTTTTTACCGTTTTCCACTTTATAAAAAGAGGTAATGCCGGCATCCAGCATATCGTAAATCCACCGGGCCGGTTTTTTGTCTGCCTCTTCCATGGCTTTAACGGTTTGGGGTACACCTACGGCATCCCAGTTTTCAAAGGGGCCGAGTTTCCAGCCGAAACCGGCCTGCAGGGCATCGTCAACTTTATAGATTTCTTCGGTAATTTCCGGGATTCGATTGGATATAAATTGGAAAAGACTGTAAAAAGATGCTCTGTAAAACTCGCCCGCTTTGCCTTTATCGGCTAAAAGAATGGGCATGCGTTTACGTAAGTCGTCGATGCCTTTGGTTTTTTCAAACACCGAAAAACGGGGTTTCGGGTCTTCTTTATATTCTAAGGTGTTAAAATCGATGGTGAGGAATTTTTTCTTACCGTCAACCACCTCTTTTTTATAGAACCCCTGTTTGGTTTTTGAGCCGAGCCATCCGTTATCGAGCATTTTTTGCAGATAATCGGGAATGGCAAACAAAGCGTTGGCCTCATCGTTGGTATCGGCCTTAATGTTGTTGGCCACATGCACCAGCGTATCAAGCCCTACCACATCGGCAGTACGGAAAGTAGCCGATTTGGCTCTGCCGATAACGGGACCTGTTAGCTTGTCAATTTCGGTAATGGTGAGATCGTAATTTTTTACATTATTAAAAAGCTCCATAATGGAAAAAGTACCGATGCGATTGGCTATAAAGGCAGGTGTATCTTTGGCAATAACAGCGGTTTTACCAAGATAACGGGCTGCATAATCGGTGAGGAACTCAATAATGGCCGGGTCGGTTGCGTGGGTGGGTATGATTTCGAAAAGTTGCAAATAACGCGGCGGATTGAAAAAATGTGTGCCGCAAAAGTGTTTTTGAAAATCTTCGCTGCGGCCTTCAATCATCTTTTCAACGGATATCCCGGAAGTATTGGTAGTAACCAGCGTGCCCGGAGCACGGAATTTATCCACTTTTTCAAAAACAATTTGTTTAATGTCGAGGCGTTCAACCACTACTTCAATAACCCAGTCATAATCTTTAATCTTTACAAAATCATCGTCGAAGTTACCGGTGGTAATGCGTTTGGCAAAACTCTGCCTGTAAATGGGTGACGGTTTTGATTTTAAAGCTGCTTTTAATGAATTGTTTACAATCCGGTTACGTACCGGTTTGTCATCAAGCGTAAGTCCTTTTGCTTTTTCGGCATCGGTAAGCTCGCGCGGAACAATATCCAGGAGCAATACCTCTAAACCGATGTTTGCAAAATGACAGGCTATTCCGGAGCCCATAACTCCAGAGCCCAACACAGCTACTTTTTTAATTCTGCGTGCCATAATGTTTGTTGTTTGTTAAATACTTTTTTGATTTTTATTTTTTTGAAATATCTCTATTTCATCGTGTACCTGATCTCTAATAATGGACGATACTTTTACAAAAACTGACATCTCTTTTTTAGTTACGCGACTCAAAAGTTTCTCATTAAAGTTAAGAACCACCTCTTTTGCTTTTTCACGCAAGCGAACTCCTTTTTCGGTAAGAAAAATCCTTACAACTCTTTTGTCGTTGCTGTCCTGTTGCCGGTAAATCAGCCCGTCCGTTTCCATATTTTTTAATAACCGCGTAAGGCTTGAGGTACCCATACCCATCAGCGGTGCAATTTTTGTTGCCGGCACCCCTTCCCGGGTTATCAAGATTAATACATACCCTATTCCCTGGGTAATTCCATTTTCGGCGGCATATAAATTATACATCCGCATCATTTTAAAAAGTGTTGCACGAATGTGATAATCAACGGTTTCCTCTATATTCATAATTAGATATTATTATGCATGCATTGCAAATGTATAAAAAATTAGTATGCATGCACAATAATTTTGTGAAAAATTCACAAAAAACACATTAATTTATATCTGATACAAATTTGGGGTTACAGTTTCCGGATTCTCCCGTTTTTGAATTTTAATTGTTAATATTGCACAACAGGTTTTGTGGTATAAAATGATTAAAAAAAATTTCAGTTTTTGAAAGGTTAATTATATAATAAGGAGGAAAACATGTTAAGAACAAAAGAGCAGTACATTGAGAAATTGAATAAAATGAAACCCAATATTTATATTGGCGATCAAAAAGTCGGCCGCGACGATCCCCGTTTACGTCCCGGCATCAACGTACTTAGTATTACCTTTGATTTGGCACAAAATCCCAAGTACAAAAAGCTGGCAACAGCAAAATCGAATATTACGGGAGGTGAAGTCAATCGTTGGGCACATCTTCCGCAGGATCCGTACGACCTTATGGAAAAGCAAAAACTCATTCGCATGGGCGCACGCAGGGCCGGTGGTTGTATTCAACGTTGTATGGGCCACGATGCCATAAGTGCCTTATCAATTTACACAAAAGAGGTGGACGAGGATAAAGGTACCAACTACCACGAACGTTTTTTAAATTTTATGAAGGTCTATCAGGAAAACGATTTGGTGGGTTGTTGTGCTCAAACCGACAGCAAAGGCGACCGTTTAAAACGCCCTTCGGCACAAGCCGACCCCGATGCCTATGTTCACATTGTAGAAAAGCGTGACGACGGCATTGTAGTCAGCGGTTTTAAGATGTCGGTAACACAAGCTCCCTATGCCGATGAAATTTTCGTTATTCCCACCCGCGCACTGATGGAGGATGATAAAGATTACGCTGTAGCTTTTGTTGTTCCGGGCGACTGGGAAGGCGTTAAGCTGGTAACCCGCCCCGTATGGCACCGCCAAAAAGATGACGACAATCCTCCTCCGATTTGTAAAACCGGTATTTCCGATTCGGTAGTTGTTTTCGACAATGTTTTTGTCCCCAACGAACGGGTATTTATGGCCGGCGAGTGGGAATATGGCCGACGTTTGGCCTTGCTGTTTGCCGATTCGCACCGACACAGCTATTCGGGATGTAAACCTGCTGTTTCCGATATTTTATGCGGCACCTCTTTGTTGGCTGCCGAAGCAAACAATATTACCAAAGTTTCGCATGTGCGCGAAAAGTTAACTCAATTTGCCGGTGCTGCCGAGCTGGCTTTTAGCGCCGGTGTGGCAGCAGCGGTTTTTGGTAAAAAAACCAAAAGCGGTACCTTTTTTCCAAATACCATTTATGCCAACGTAGGCCGTAAACTAATGGGAGAACTCATCTATCACGAATTTAATCTGCTAACCGAAATGGCCGGAGGTATTGCATCCACGTTGCCTTTTAAGGAGAGCTTTACCATGGATGAGTTAAAAAGTCACATGGAAAAGTTTATTGTCAGAAACCCGAAAATTCCACCGGAATTATCCTTGAAAATTTGGAATCTGGTTGAAATTATGAGCACATCGGGCATGACAGCCGAATTATTGGTGGGAGGCGTTCACGGTGGCGGTTCACCCATCATGGAAGCCATTGCTTTAAGTCTGGAATATGATTTTAAAACCCGTGTTAACGTAGCCAAATACCTTGGCGGGATTGATAAAGATATGGATGACGACGTGGATTTGGAAACAGAACCCTGGATGAAGCTAAAGTTCGACGACAATGATGAAAAATAGATTTGACCTTACCGGAAAAGTGGCCATCATCACCGGTTCATCCAAAGGAATTGGTGAAGCCATTGCCCGCGTGTTTGCCGAGAACGGTGCCACGGTAGTAATTAGCAGCCGCAAGCAGGAGGCCTGTGATAAGGTGGTTGAAACTTTTAAAGCTGATGGCTTAAAGGCCATTGCAATTGCCTGCCACGTGGGTAATGCCGACGATAGAAAAGCGCTGGTTGAAAAAACAGTTACTGAATTGGGTGGTGTTGATATATTGGTAAACAATGCCGGAACCAATCCTGTTTTTGGCCCTGTTGAAGATGC
>CAYVWX010000096.1:0-1687 GCA_964455635.1 uncultured Lentimicrobiaceae bacterium
CGACGAGTGCCACATGGTAGCTTTGCCCTCCTCATCACGCCATGTTAACAGCTGAACTGTAGCATCTTCGTTAATGGGACGATTTGCCTCCATAACAACTCCGTTAACTTTGGCTGACAATACGTTGCGCGCCAGCCCTTCGCTGATGCTTTTGGCAATTTCAAAGGCATTGGTGCCTTTTGGGTATTGCTTTACACTTCCGTCGGGTAAGGTTATATTAATCATGTTTTGTTAAGTGTCGAAAAAATTGGCTGCAAAAATAAGAAAAAAGGCTTAATTAACAACCTTATATGAATGAAAATGTTTTATTAAAAAATATATTAAGAATAAAAGACCTTTTTCTCTGAAATATAAAAAAAAGTTTATTTTTGCAAAAAAAATTATTGATCATTTAATGTTCATCGTTGTGATAATTAATTCAAAAACAAAGATTTCAAAGCTTATCAATGCAAATAAGCAAACCATTGAAGTTATCAGCTCTATCAACAAGCATTTTAAAAAGTTAAACAATCCGTTTTTGCGTAAAACGTTGGCTGCACGAGTGTCCATTGCCGAAGCTGCCCGCATCGGGGGTGTTCCGGTATGCGTTATGATAGACAAATTACAGGAGATTGGTTTTGAAGTTGACAGTGAGTGCGGATGCGAAACCGTATCGCCTGCCGATAAATATAGAATAATTAAAAAAACAAGTAATATGAAAAAAAACAAAATTACAGAAATGGACGTACGTCCTATTTTGGATGGAGGTGTTGACCCTTTTGAGGCTATAATGGCCAAATTAAAAACACTTGACGACAGCGAAACGCTATTGATTATCAACACCTTTGAACCCATACCGCTACTGAATTTATTAAAAAAGAAAGGATATGTTTACGAAACGGAACGGCCGGAAAGCGGACTGGTTTATACCTATCTGGAAAAGGATGATGCAGGTGAGAAAAAAGAGGTTAAAGCGGTGTTGAAAGAGCAGGTTTCTTTTGATGAAATTGCAGCTAAATTTAAAGATAATTTAAACGAAATAGATGTCCGCGATTTGGAAATGCCCATGCCCATGGTTACCATTCTGGAAGCGCTGGAACAACTGAAAGAGGGACAGGCTTTGTATGTGCATCATAAAAAATTGCCCCAGTATCTGATTCCGGAAATGGAAGACCGGGGCTATAAATGGGTATCGAAAGAAATTGACGATGACAATATCAAATTGATAATATTTAAATAATGGAAGCGGGATTAAGCACAAAAAATGCACCCTCGGTATGGGTTGTTGTGCCGCATTTTTTATTTGGAACCGTGGGATTGCTTGTGGCTTCGGTGCTGTCGGTAATGTTTTATAACGACTTTTTAGGTTACCACATTACTCCTGAGATTTTATCGATTACACATACCATGATTTTGGGCTGGGTTGTGTTGGTTATTTTTGGGGCTCTGTATCAGCTAATACCGGTTGTTATGGAGGTTAAAATATACAGCGAAAAGCTTGCCTATGCAACGCTTGCCATTATGGGACTTGGCGTTTTCTTTTTAATAGCGGGCTTTTTAAAGTTCGATTTTAAATTTACGCACAACATTGCCATGGGGGGTACCTTTATAATAATTGCCGTGTTGCTGTTTGCAATTAATACCTTAAAAAGTGCTGCCGCTTCACCCAAAAAAAGCATCAGCAGGCTTTACATTATTGCTTCGGGTA
>CAYVWX010000096.1:1787-11019 GCA_964455635.1 uncultured Lentimicrobiaceae bacterium
GCTGCCGCTTCACCCAAAAAAAGCATCAGCAGGCTTTACATTATTGCTTCGGGTATATACCTGTTGTTAAACGTAATATTCGGTTTGTTTATGGTGATGAATATGAGCTATAACTGGCTGCCCATTGCGCATACTCAATTTCTGAAAACACATTTGGTATTGGGATTGAGCGGGTGGTTTCTGATGCTGATAATTGGTGTTGCCGCCCGGTTGCTGCCCATGTTCTTAATTGTTCATAAAACAAGAGAGGATTGGCTTAAAAAAGGGTTTTATTTAATGAATACGGGAATAATAACCACTTTTGTTTTAGCCTGGATTCCGAATTATCCTCCGGTAATTTTTACGTTGGCACTGTTGTTTGTTTTGGCAGGTGTGGTGTTGTTTTTGCTTTTTAGTTACGATGTTTTTTCAAAACGTATGCGCAAAAAACTTGATTCGGGTATGAAACCTACTGCCATGGCCATTTTAGTTTTGGCATTAAGTGTGCTTGCGTTTATTGCAGCTTACATCGGTGATGATGTTTTCGGGCTTCCTGCGGGAAGACTTGAAATTTTAGCAGGTGTACTGCTGATATATGGTTTTTTTACCGGACTGATTTTAGGGCAAACCTACAAAACACTTCCTTTTATTATTTGGCTTTTTCATTATCAGAAAGTGGTGGGCAGGCAAAAAACACCGTTGCCGGGACAGATGTACAACAGCAAATTGGTGGATGTACACACTTACTCGTTTGTAATTACCGTACTGCTTTTTATAGCAGGATTGCTTTTTTCGGCTAAATACATTGTATTGGCAGCAACAATTATGATGCTGTTAACCAGTATTGTATATGCTATTAATTCGTCAAAAATGATATTTCACAAAAAACAAACAAAACAGATATGATACAAACAGAATTTTCAACGGAAGAACAAAAAGTTCTTGATGTTTTAAAACAGGTACCCGATCCGGAAGTAGAAGTTAACATTGTCGATCTGGGTTTGATTTATCTGGTTTCAAAAAACGATGATTCAAAAACCATTCAGGTCGATATGACACTTTCCACACCGGGATGTCCTGTGGGAGACTCTATCCTTCAGCATGTTCAAACGGTATTGGAGGTTAATTTTCCGGACTATAAGATTGAAGTAAATCTTGTTTGGGAACCACAATGGTCGCCCGACTTGATTACTGAAGAAGGCAGAGCACAACTAAACAGGTAATAAATGTTTTCCAAATCGACGGAATATGCACTGCGGGCAGTGGTTTATCTTGCCAAAAACTCTTCGGAAGAGGAACGTCTTGGCATTAAAACCATTGCCGGCGATTTGGGTTTTCCCGAGTCGTATCTTGGCAAGGTGCTGCAACATCTCGTTAAAAAGAAAATTATTTTTTCGTCGAAAGGGCCTACCGGTGGATTTTATGCCACCAACCATACCTTAAACATCTCGCTGCTTGATATTATTGACGCAAACGAAGGACTGTCGTTTTTTAAACGCTGCGGACTGGGACTGGTAGAGTGCGATGATGAAAAGCCCTGCCCTATTCACAATAAATATCATGTTTTCAGAGACGGACTTTATAAAAGCCTGTCGGAAAAAAAGGTGGGTAACATATTAAACGATTTGGAAAACGGAATGGCTTTTATTGAATTTAACCAAGAATAAGCCGTTATTTTAAAGCGGTTTAAACACTTTTTATGGTAACGACTTTGTTTTTGTTATAAAAAAACTGCTGTTTATTTTTAACCACAATCCGTACGAATAATCAAAGGAGTGGTTTTGAGTATCGTAGTAATTTTCAAACCTTACCTCAATGGCGGCTCCTTTTACAATGGTTTTAGTGTACCATAATTTAGAGGTTACCATCTGCCGGTTTTTAGAAATAACATCAGGATTAATTTCCGAAACCGATTGAAACTGTGTTTCTCCAAGGGGAGCAATAAAACTGTTGGCCTGCCAAAATCCCGTCATAAGATGAAAATTTTTCCATTGCAGAGTTGCTTTTGTGTACAAACCCCATCCGTTTTTAAACGGCAAATAATTTATACCTTGGTTTTCGTTGTACGAAAGTCCGCTGTAAAGTGCCACATCCTGCGAAAGGCCAATGGTCCAGTTTTTATTTAAACGATAGCTGAACAAAACACCTGCATAACCGTTAAAAATTGTTTGTATGGACGGCCGGGGCGCGGGAGCCAGCTGTCCGCCTTTGTGATTAAAAAGAAACTGTACCGGCATTTCAATCTTCAGGCTGCTTTTATTTAACACGGTAAATATCGTACTGCTTCCAACCGTCAGCTCTTCCTGAGTTGTATCTCCAAGTTGAATAAAATTTCTCCAGTTTAACCATAAATCCGATTTAACCCGCGTAGAGTTCCATAAAAACTGTACACCATATTCCATGTGATGCTGATAAAAATTATCGTACCTGAACAGCGGCTCGGCCAGCTTGTGATTTGCTGTTCCGTATAGGTTTCCTATTATGATGTTTAGCGATTTTACCGGTTTATATCGTATGGAAAAAACGGGTATTGCCTGCGTCAAATGGTCAAGTCCGGCGTATTTAAGCATATAAATTCCCGCACTTAAGTTAAGGTTATTGCTAAAATAATAATTCAGGGTGGGTTTAAAATATATCCCAATACCGGTATATCCGTAGGCAAACCTGCTAAAATATTCGTTGTTTTTTAAAAATCCGGTGCTTTCGATTGTTAAAAACAGTTTATGGGCAGCGAGGGGTTCCACAGGCTTAAAAGTGCTGAATGTATCTGTTTGACCCGTTGTGCTTTTGAGCAAAACAAATAATGTAATAAATAATATGGCCACCTGAAGATAATGTGGTTTTACTGTTTTGACCCTGTGGTGTGTTGCTGCTTTAAACATGTTACTGTACCAATTGGATTTAAGTGCAATATTAACCAATAAATAGAATTAGAATAATGTTCCTCGTGTAAAATATGATTAATATTGTTAAAATTTGGATTGCAGCAAAAAAAAACGGGGCGGTTAACCGCCCCGTTTTTTTAAATGCATATTAAAACATATTAAATTTCGTCTGTTTCAACAATTTTAGCCAATAAATCGGCGTAAGGAATCATCAGATATTTACGGCCTTCAAACTCCAGCTCGGTACCTGAAAACTTTTTGTAAACTACCATGTCGCCAACCACAATGCCGGCATTTTCGATGTTACCAATGGCCAGCACTTTGGCATATTGCGGTTTTTCTTTGGCTGAATCGGGAATAATAATTCCTGCAGCTGTTTTTTGCTCTGCTTTGTCTTCAGTCAGATCCAGCAATACATTTTCATTTAACGGTTGTAACTCTTTCATCTTTTTTATTTTTTAATTTTTAATATAACTGTCAATTTATTCCCAAAAGGGTATTTATTCGTTGTTTATCAAAGCCAACAATAATTTGTCCGTTGATATCGGTCTGAGGCACACCCTGCTGCCCGCTTTTTTTAACCATCGCTTCGGCAGCTTTTTGGTCTTTTGATACATCAATGTCGGTAAACCGTATTCCGTTTTTGCGTAAATGAGTTTTTAAAGTGTTGCACCACGAACACGACGGGGTAGAATACACGGTAACACGCTTTTGCGGCTTTTCTTCACCTTCGTTGTTGGCCGAGTAAAGGTTGTTTTCAAAATACGAAATATAGTAAGCTGCATCATTACACCCCTTAATGGTGGCTAAAAAATCGTTTCCTTTAAAAACAAGCAGTGTGGGTACCGTTTTTATTTCATACACCGGATGAATATCACGAACGCCGGATACATCGGCAGCCATTAAGTTGATGTTTTTTACAGCCTTAACAGCTTCCAACAAATTGTTGTATGCACAGTCGCTGTTTTCTGTTCCTTTTTTATACAATAAAACGTAATTCTTTTTTTTGTCGTCGAAATGTTGCAGCATTTCTGCATGCGACATCACCTCTTTTAATGCCATAAATATCTACATTTTTGTTATTGCGTTTTGCTTTATCAATTTATGTGCCATCGTAAAACCGGTAGAATGGCGGATGCATCTATTTTAGAATTTATATCCCTGTAAACATGAATCCTGAGGGTAGTTTCAGGTTTAATACCGAAAACAGTCAAAAACCGGCTCATCTGCCTGCCATTATTACAGCATCTGTCAGTATATAAATGGCAGTATCTTTTTAGATGTTTTTTGATATTTATTGTAAGGTTGGCCAAAATGTGCCACAAGCCGTTTTTCTTCATAATGAAGCTTGAAAAGAAGCGTAACCATTAAAACAATTAGTGCAGTCACGCGGTAATTGGTGCTATGCTCAACAACAAGCGGGATAACAGCCACAACCTGTGCCGTGTACATAGGATGCCGTATATATCGATAGGGGCCCTCGGTAACAAGCCTGCCGCTTTTTTTAGGAATGGGTGCAACATTTGCATTGCTGCGCATAACCAAAATAGCCCAAACGGCCAATGCAACACCGGAGAGTTCAATGATTAACCCATACCAACTATTTGAAAACAGAGGCCCCGATAAGGCAATGTAACCCAGCATGCTTAGCTGAACAAATACCATGATGTAAGGGAGCCCTTTGTTATAAAAATATTTTTCATCCATTATAAGGTCGTGTTTTGATATTTTATAAGCCATAAAAAAAGGCCTGCCCTGAAAAAACTTGTTGTAAGTAGAGAAAAAGGTTAAACGATGACAGAGCAGGCCGAACAAAAATACAAAAAAAAGGAATGAGATGAAGCATAGATTTGTTTACAAAGATTTTGTAGTTTTGACCAAATAAATATTGTTACCCATGATTAAAATGAAAATCAAACTGTTTTTGCTGTTTGCGCTTTTTGCTTTTCCGGCATTTGCTCAAATCACGGTTGTTTCGGCTGACAAAGGCCCTGCCGCCAATGGCGACGGCTTATACTATTCGTTACCGGCAACTGTTTTTAAGGTTGAAGTTGACCTGCAGCGTACGGAGGAGATACCCGGTCCGCTGGCCGATTTCTGTGAAGATTACCTTGGCACCAACGATTATATAAAAGACGTTTCGACAGCTTACAAAGCTGTTAACGTTCGTGTTACTCCCATCACTGTTACCGACGAAAAGGCTAAATATTATATGGTGTTTTCCGAAAAGTCTTCAAAAGATGAAAAGCCTCCCCTGGTTGAACTAACCCCCTTAGGCACGCTCAAATCTGTAAATATTATCAATCCTCAAGACAATAAACGCATCAGAACCAGCAAAGAAATTGACAAAACAATTATTATTAACCAACCAAATGACAGGTTTAATTACGAAGCCCGGTTTAACCGGAAGCAATTGATAGACACCATTGTACGTAAAATTACCATTGACACCATGACCATCAGCAGGTTTTTGTTCAGAACCAGTTGGGTGGCCAAAACAAAACAGGAGCAGGCCCAGGATGCCGCACACCGCATAAATACCATACGCGAGCAAAGAATGAATCTGCTGACAGGCTATCATGAAATTAATTTTGGCAACAGTACCGAATATATGGATGGCAGGTTAAAAGATATGGAACAACAATATCTACAGCTCTTTCAGGGTAAAAAACAGGTCTCATTGGAACATTATACCTTTTTGGTGAAACCTGAAAAAAATGACAGTCAAAAACTTTTACTGGAAACAAAAGACGGTAAAAAACTATTGTTTCACGTAAAAGCATCTCCGTCCGAACAGATTAAACCGATGGATGCCATTTTGAACAATATAATTTACTATCGTACACCTGTAAATGCAATTATTGATGTTACTTTTGATGATAAAAGTTTATTTAAAGATATTTTTCCGGTTGACCAATTGGGTGTGATTACAGGGGTTTCCGTTTACAAAGCGGGCGTAGTGTTTGATAAATCGAAAGGTGTACCCGTTAAAATTGTTAAATTTTAATAACAGGTTATTTAACACTTGCCGGTTGCAATTTTTTTTTGACAGTTTTTTTATTTATTCATTAAAATTCAGTTATTATGATCCAGTTTCCAAATTATTCGTATGATTACCAGCTATTGATAAAACACATTCTCGACCGTCCTTTGGAATGGGCTCCACAACAAACCATTCATTATCGCGACAAGGTTAGCTATACTTATGCCGAATTTTATAAGCGGGTGAAGAAACTGGCCAATTTATATACATCGTTAGGTGTTCAAAAGGGTAATGTGGTTGCTGTTATGGACTACGACAGCCATCGTTATCTTGAAAATTATTTTGCAGTTCCCATGATGGGGGCTGTTTTACACACCATTAATATAAGGCTTTCTCCCGAGCAGATGTTATATACCATCAACCATGCAGAGGATAAGGTGTTACTTGTTCACAAAGATTTTGAACCTTTAATTCAAAAGTTGGCTCCGGGTTTCGAAACCGTAGAAAAGGTAATTTATATCAGCGATGGTGACGAAAACTACTCGGCTCCTTATGATAATGAAGGAGAATATGAACTTTTATTAAATGCACAGTCCGATGAATTTGATTTTCCCGAATTTGATGAAAGAACCATTGCCACCCTGTTTTACACTACAGGTACTACCGGTAACCCAAAAGGGGTCTATTTTACCCATCGCCAGCTGGTACTTCATACCATTGCCGAAATTGCAGCTTTTAATGCTTTCAGTTATCCGATTTCGTTTAATTACACCGACGTATATATGCCCTTAACACCCATGTTTCATGTACATGCCTGGGGTGTTCCTTATGTAGCTACCATGATGGGTATAAAGCAGGTTTATCCGGGCAAATATGACGAAATGATTGTAAAATTACTGGTTGGCCACAAGGTAACTTTTTCGCACTGTGTTCCAACGGTTTTACAAATGGTTATTGGAAATCCCGCCACCGAAAAACTTGATTTTTCCAACTGGAAGGTCATTATTGGCGGGTCGGCGCTGTCAAAAGGTCTTGCACAGGATGCCATGAAACGCAACATCCGGGTTATGACCGGTTACGGCATGTCGGAAACAGCACCTATTTTGTCGCTGTCAACTTTTAAACCCGGTATGGAAGAAAACCTTAACGATGAGGAAAAATTACAGGTGGTAACCAAAACCGGTTTTCCCGTTCCTTTTGTTAAAATGAAAGTTGTTAATGAAAAAGGAGAAGATTTACCCTGGGGAAAAGATAATGTAGGTGAGATTGTTGTACGAACTCCCTGGCTCACAAAAGGATATTACAAACTTGACAATAAGTCGAAAGAGCTGTGGAAGGACGGCTGGTTGCACACCGGCGATATTGCTTACCGCGACGACGACGGTTATTTTGTCATCACCGACAGGTTAAAAGATGTGATAAAAACCGGTGGCGAATGGGTATCTTCACTGGAACTCGAAAGCATTATCAGCCAGTGTATTGCTGTTAATCAGGTGGCCGTTGTTGGTGTACCCGACGAAAAGTGGGGTGAGCGCCCTGTGGCTTTTGTAACCTATAAAAGCGGATTTGACGAATCCAATGCCTACTCAAAATGCCGTATGACCATGATGACCTTTGTTGAAGCCGGTATTATCGAAAAATGGGCAATCCCCGACAGGTTTATTGCCTTGGATGAGATACCTAAAACCAGTGTAGGCAAAATTGACAAAAAGGTATTGCGCAAAATGTACGCTGAAAAATATACCTGACATTCATTTATAAAGAAAATAAAACACGATCTACCCGTTTTGGCGGGATTTTTGCAAGCTTGCCCTGAGCTTGTCGAAGGGCAACAGGCAAAAATCATGACAAAACATAATATACAGAACATCAAATTCACCCTGTGGAATAATTTTCAAATTCCTCAGGAAAAATGCAAAATTATAAACCTATGAAAAAAAGTTGGATTATTATTATCGTAATTGTGGTAGTGTTAATAGGCATTTACTCAATGTTTAAAGGAACCTACAACAACATGGTTACAAAAAGCGAATCGGTTTCGGCGCAGTGGTCGCAGGTTGAAAACGTATATCAAAGGCGCGCCGACCTGATACCAAACCTTGTTAATACCGTAAAGGGTTATGCCACCCACGAAAAATCAACCCTGGAAGGCGTTGTACAGGCGCGGGCTAAAGCTACTTCGGTAAACATCGACGCAAACAACTTAAATCCGCAGTCGTTACAGGCATTTCAAAAAGCACAAGATGGCTTGTCAGGGGCTCTGTCCCGTTTAATGGTAGTGGTTGAAAAGTATCCCGATCTTAAAGCCAATCAAAATTTTCTGGATTTACAGGCACAGCTTGAAGGGACTGAAAACCGTATTGCCGTTGAGCGCAGAAAGTTTAACGAAAAGGTAAGAGAATACAATACTTACATCAAAACATTTCCAAACAACCTGTATGCCGGTATGTTTGGCTTTGCACAGAAACCTTATTTTAAAGCAGCTCAGGGCTCGGACAAAGCGCCTGAAGTTAAATTTTAGATTATGATAACTTCAGCAAAAAACTTTTTCACCAAAGAAGAGCGTCAACAAATTGTTGAGGCCATCAAAGAGGCGGAGCTTAATACCTCGGGCGAAATAAGAGTACATATCGAAAATAACTGCTCCGGAGATCCTATGAAAAGAGCTCTTTATTGGTTTGGGAAAATGGGAATGCACAAAACAGAACTCCGTAATGGAGTTTTGTTTTACCTCGCGGTGAAAAGCCGAAAATTTGCCATCGTGGGCGACGAGGGCATTAACAATGCTGTTCCCGATAACTTTTGGGAAAAGATAAAAATAAGCATGGCACTTCGGTTTCAGCAACGCGATTTTGCGCAGGGGTTGGTTAACGGAATACTGGAAGCGGGCAGAGCACTGAAAAAATATTTCCCCCATCAAAGTGATGATGTTAACGAACTCAGTGATGAAATATCGTTTGGAAGAAATTAGCTGAAGCCGACAGATTTGGTTGTTTGTAAAACCACGATAACAATACATCCTCCCCGCATCCCTCCGGAAGAAAAATTTGTTACATAATATATTAACAGATTCACCCTGTGGAATTTGAAATTATTCCATCAGGTAAACAAAATTATAAACAGATGAAATACCTGTGATTAGCAAGCTAAACAAACAGAAATATGATTATACAGAACCCCGGAGGGGTGACATAATATAGCCCCGGGTGTTAACCCGGGGTATCAAGAAAAACGTGATATTCGTTTTGGCGGGATTTTTGCCGCATGGCAAGCAAAAATCGTGACAAAACAAAAGCGCAGTATATCAAGCATTTACAAAAATATAAACAGATGAAACATTCATGATTAGCAAGCTAAACACACAGAAATATGATTATGCAGAACC
>CAYVWX010000097.1:0-10912 GCA_964455635.1 uncultured Lentimicrobiaceae bacterium
CCTAAAGTGCCTAGAGTGCCTGGAGTGCCTGGAGTGCCTGGAGTACCTAAAGTGCCTAAAGTGACTGGAGTACTTGGAGTTACCATGGTTAGGAAGTAAACTATGTTAACCGGCAAACAGTTACCTGTCAGGCTATTGCAACAACCCTCATGGCGGCTTTAATGCCATCGGCTGCACTGGAGATAATTCCTCCGGCATAGCCACTGCCTTCGCCAATTACGAACAGGTTATCAAATCCGGCACACCGGCCCTCTTCATCGCGATCAACCTGTATCGGTGCTGATGTTTTACTTTCCAAACCCACCAGATTTCCGGTTCCGAACCCTTTCATTTTTTTAATAAAGTCTTTTAATCCCGACCGCATTGCCAAGGCCGTTTCACGGGGAAGCATCTCCCACAAAGGAGCCTGTTCGATGCCCATGGGATAACTCGATGTTTCATATGCTGTTGTCAATTTTCCTCTTAAAAAATCCTGAATGGAACAGTAAGGTGCTTTATATTGATTTGAGAATTGGTAAAAACTGTATTCCAGCTTCTCCATCCATTCAAGAATTTCCAACGCGGAAACCCCGGGCTTAATCATTTTTTCGGGATTAAACGAAACCGCTAAAGCGGCATTTGCATAGTTTTCGTCGCGCAAATAGCGGCTCATCCCGTTTACAATGTTAGCCTCTTTTACAGCTGTAGCCGGAACTATTACACCTCCCGGGCACATGCAAAAGCTATAAATATGCTCGTTACCGGAACCTTTTGACGTAAGCCGGTACTCGGCTGCCTTAACACCGGGCAGCGAAGGCACACCCCATTGCGCAATATTTATAATCTCCTGATTATGTTCCATCCGGCTGCCGATGGCAAAGTTTTTGGCATGAAATTTAACACCCGACTTTATCAGCAGTCGATAGGTATCGTAAGCCGAATGTCCCGGAGCAACAAAAAAGTAATCGGCATCCAGAGTGCCCTTGTCCGTCACTATTTCCGTTACTTTGTTTTCTTTTACTTTTAACCCTGTCAGGGTCGTTTCAAAAAGAAAAACACCCCCTTCAGCTTCAAAAGCTTTTCTGAGATTGGCAACAATAATTTTCAGATTATCGGTTCCCAAATGGGGATGGGCCATATACTCAATTTCAGGAGGAGCGCCTGCCTGTACGTATGCAGAGAGTATAAAAGCTTTTTCGGCTGAAATTCTTTTGCTGCGCGAAGTCAGCTTGCCATCGGAGAAAGTACCTGCCCCACCTTCGCCAAAGGCATAGTTGCTTACCGGATTAAAAACTCCGGTCGTTTCAAACTGTTTAATGCCTGCAGTACGTTTTTTAACCTCGGTGCCACGTTCAATTAAAGTGGTTTCAAATCCGGCTTTCTGTAGTACAAAAGCGGCAAAAAAACCGGCCGGGCCACTGCCTGTAACAACCACCTTTTTGCTACGTTTACGGTATGGAATTTCAAGTTTATTTTTTGGGGAAGCCTCTCCCCCTTTAACCGCGTCGGATTGAACCAACACCCGCATTTGCCAGTGAATATCCTTTTTGTTACGGGCATCAAGACTTTTATTTTCGATGGTGTAAGAAAATTTCCCGACCTTTGCTTTCGAGGCTATCATTTTTAACAACAGCTTTTCATCGTAACCGGTAGGAATTTTTATGTTTATTCGCCTGTAGCCCATATACAATATGATTTAACTTCGTTTTTCGTTTTACCGCCAATACCGCTAATTTATATCCATAAAATAAGGCATTCTGGCCTGTATGCCCTGCATAGTTTTAACTTTTTGCATTCGCTCGTAATATTTGTAATAGCTTCCCAGTTGACTTTTAACCATCCCTGTTGAAACCTCTCCCGACATCTCCTCAACCAGTGTTTGGAAGAAATCTTTTGCCACGGGATACTCCGAAATTTTATACTTATCGCCCAACTCAGCTACTCTGGCAGCGGCTTTGATGGCTTTTTCAAGTCCGCCAATACTATCAACAAGTCCAACCTTAATGGCATCCGAGCCTGCCCAAACACGTCCTCTGGCAATGCTGTCAACATACTGTTTATCCAGCTTTCTTGATTTTGAAACCAACGTTACAAAATTATTGTAAATACGCTTGATACTGTTGTTAAGTTTAGCTTGCTGCAATGTATTCATAGGTTTCATTACATCAATAAAATCGGCATTTTTGTTTGTTTGAACCTCGTCGAAAGTGATGCCCAGTTTATGATTAAAAAACCCTTTCATGTTGGGGATGATTCCAAACACCCCGATGGAGCCGGTTATGGTTGATTCCTCGGCAAAAATCAATTTTCCGGGGGTAGAAATCCAGTAACCACCCGAAGCAGCATAATTACCCATCGAAACAATAACAGGCACTTTTTCGGCTGCCAACTCCAGTTCATGACGGATTATCTCCGATGCCTGAGCATCTCCTCCGGGAGAGTTAACCCTGAACACAATAGCTTTTACTCTTTTAAGCGCTCTCACCTTGCGAATGGTTTCGGCCAGTGAAGCCGAGCCGATACTGGTTGGCGTGCTCTTGCCTTGCGTAATGTCGCCCTCGGCATAAATAATGGCAATTCGATTATTGGTTTTAACCGGTTTTTTAGCCACCGCCACATTATTATATTTAGCAAAAGTTACAAAGTGCAACTTGTCGCTACCGCTTTTATTTTTCAGCATATCCAGTATTTGATTGCGATAAAGTGCCCCGTCGATAAAATTATTCTTACGCGCAATGGCAGCTGTTGACAGCTCCAAATTATCAGCCAGTTGATTCAACTTCTCCCTGTCAATTTTACGACTTTCGGAAACCACCTTTAAATATTTTCCCCAAATGGCATCCAACATCACAGTCAGTTGTTCCTTATTCGGTTCTGAGGCCTTATCATACAACAACGGTTCAACAGCACTTTTATATTTATTATCGGGGCCGCGAACAACTTGTGTTTCAATTTCAAGCTTATCCAAAAGCCCTTTAATAAAGGTGAGTTGGGCATGCAGTCCTTTAAAAAGGATAACACCTTCGGGATTCAAATAAATTTTATCGGCCACAGTGGCAAGGTAATACCCGCTTTGATCGTAATTGTTACCGTAACTATATATAAATTTTCCCGATTTTTTAAATTCAACCAGTTTATTTCTAATCTCCTCAAGTGTTGCAGCTCCTGCCGGGACGGTTTCCATATCTAAAAAGATACCGTCAATATTTTTATCGTGTTCGGCCTTCTCAATATTTTTAAGTATGTCGTTCAGCCCCCAGGGTTTATTTGATTCCATGGTAGCAAAATTAAATCCGTCAAAAGGATTTGTAGGAGTGCGATCCTTAATCTTGTTTTTAAACGATATTTTCAAAATTGTATGCGGCCTGATGGATACGGTACCCACATCACTTTTCTGCATATTCATTACGGTACCCGCCATAAGAGCCACAAAAAAAGTAATAACAAGCAATACGGCAATAAAAGTTCCCAACGCCGAGGCAAACATAAATTTAATAAACTGTTTCATGATTTCATTAATTTTAAATTGAATGACGAAAATACAATATTAACAGTTGCGTGTGTATAAAAAATCGATAAAGTACCGAAATTTATCGGTGAATTGTCAGATATTTGATGTATGAAAAGGAAACTCCAAAACATCCGGATTTGTCATCCTGCCTATAGAGCGGTGTTGATTTTTTCGTTGTTGGTCATCGTTAAAAGTCCCGATACCTTTTCGGAAGCACGAAATACAATGAAAGGCCAAAACGACTTTTCTTTTTCAGGGCTTCAAACCCAATTGGTTACCATCGGCGGTAAAACATTTTCATTTTTCAAGTTAAAATCTCCGGTTATACAACCTGTAAACAGCATAAATCCGTTTTCCAAAAAAGCCATAACTCCCTCCACCTCAATTTTATCCAAAGGCAATCTTACGGCACAAATGCTCAGCGCCTTTTTACTAAAAAACAATCCGGCGCTTAATCCCGCCTATGCGCTACGGCTTGCTATGGTTTACAAAGAAGAGGCCTCCGACGAAGGTATTAATACCGATGTTGCTTTTAGCCAAATGTGTTTGGAAACAGGATTTTTAAAATTTGGTGGCGATGTGTCGCCGGGACAAAATAATTTTTGCGGACTGGGTGTTACCGGACATGGTGTAAAGGGTATTTCATTCAGCGATATGCGCTCGGGAGTCCGGGCACACATCCAACATCTTAAAGCATATGCTTCGCATGACGGGCTTGCCAACCCGTTGGTTGATCAACGCTTTTTTTATGTTAAAAGAGGCAGCGCCATCAATGTTGATGAACTAAAAGGGAAATGGGCTACCGATAAAAATTACAACAAAAAAATTAAGCATCTTTTAAAAATAATGTATGCATCCGTTAAAAGTTAACCGGTTTTAACGGCAATATTTAAAATATAGTTTTACATTTGCCTCGAAAACAGTAGCGAAAAAATGTCAGCAGTATTAAACATACAATTTTATTATTTCTGGTTTTATGCCCACATAAAGTCCGGGATATGATTGTATATATTTGACAAGCAGGTATATAAAAAACTCCCGGATTATTTCGGGAGTTTTTTTTTGTGTTAAAAAATTAGTAATTATGGAAAAAAAGATAGCTATTCAGGGTATTTCGGGATCGTTTCACGAAATTGCCGCCCGCCGGTATTTTAACAACGAAGCTTTTAAAACGGTTCAATGTAACTCGTTTAACAGGTTGTTTGATACCTTGAAAGCAGGTGAAGCGGACCATGCTGTGGTTGCTATCGAGAACAGTGTTGCAGGAAGTATCATCCCAAACTATGCGCACATAAAAGAATCGGGGTTAAAAATCCTGGGTGAAGTTTACCTGAGGATAGAACAGCATCTGGCAGGACTACCCGGACAAAATATTGACGATATTACCGAAATACATTCACATCCTATGGCCATCGAGCAGTGTAATCAGTATTTAAACCCTTTACGCCGAAAGGGTGTTAAAATTATCAGTAGTGAGGATACGGCATTAAGTGCCAAACGAATAAGCAAAAGCAAAACTAAAAACATTGCTGCCATATGTAGCAGCCTTGCTGCAGAAATCTATCACCTGGAGATTTTGGCAGAAAACATAGAAACCAACAAAAAAAACTTTACCCGCTTTTTAATTCTCTCAAACGAAGCATACAACAACGACAGCAAACAGCTAACTCCCGACAAGTCCGGTATCTGTTTTAAACTTCCTCATGAACAGGGAAGCCTCTCACAAGCCCTTTCGGTGCTGGCATTTTACAAAATCAACCTCACGAAAATTCAGTCGTTGCCCATCGTCGGACAGGCGTGGCAATATCTGTTTTATGTTGATTTGGTTTTCACCGATTACGATAAATATCGTTTAGCACTAAAAGCCATCGAACCGCTCACCAGTGAATTGAAAATTTTGGGTGAATACAGACAGGCAACAAGGCCTCACGAAAACACTCATAGGCATCAACACCATTTAATACCACAGCTATGATAATAAAACCTGCCAACCGTTTAAACAGTGTTGAAGAATACTACTTTTCAAAAAAGCTAAAAGAGATAAAGCAAATGCATCTGGCCGGTATTGAAGTCATCAACCTCGGTATCGGAAGTCCTGATATGGCACCGGAAAAAAAGCTGATATCGAAACTGATAGCAGAGAGCATGAATGGCGCAAACCATGCCTATCAAAGCTATTCGGGTATTGATGAGCTGCGTGAAGCTTTTTCGGTTTTTTATAAGAATCATTTTAATGTGCTGCTCGGCGAAAAAGAGTTTTTACCACTCATGGGTTCTAAAGAGGGCATCATGCATATTTCGATGGCATTTTTAAATCCCGGAGACGGGGTGCTGGTTCCCAATCCGGGGTATCCCACTTACGAAGCCGTAAGCAAACTGCTTGATTCCAGGGTTATCCATTACAACCTTACAGAAGAAAATCATTGGTATCCTGATTTTAAGGCGTTGGAAAATAGTGATTTATCCAAAGTAAAGCTCATGTGGGTTAATTATCCAAATATGCCTACCGGCGCAAAAGCTACCAAACAACTGTTCCGGCAACTCATCGATTTTGGAATAAGGCATCGTATATTAATTATTAACGACAATCCTTACAGCTTTATATTGAATAATGAGCAACTTAGTATATTTTCGGCCGACGGAGCAAAAAAAACAGCCATTGAACTGAACTCCCTGAGCAAATCGCACAATATGGCCGGATGGCGTGTCGGCGTTTTGGCAGGTAATCAAAAATATATAAAAACGGTTTTAAAGGTAAAAAGCAACATGGATTCGGGCATGTTCAAGCCCATTCAATTGGCCGCTGTTTGTGCTTTACACACCCACAACGCCTGGTACGCTTCTATTAATAAGGTTTATGCCAAACGAAGAGAAATAGTTTATTCCATGCTCGACAACCTTGGTCTGCGGTACAACAAAAATCAGGTGGGAATGTTTCTGTGGGCTAAAATCCCTCGCGAGTACAACCATTCCGCAGCATTTACCGATTCGCTGTTAAAACAAACCGGCATTTTTATTACACCGGGTTCGGTTTTTGGCAGCAATGGGAATAACTATGTAAGAATTTCGCTTTGTGCTTCCGAAGAAATCCTAAATAAAGCAAAGGGACGGATTAAGAAGTTTGGAGTGCCTAAAGTTTGGAGTGCCTAAAGTTTGGAGTGCCTAAAGTTTGGAATGCCTAAAATAATAAATACAATATAATTATGAATTAACAAATGTAGGAGCTTTTCATGAAAAGCTCAATTAAATTAAATACAAGGTCAGGATTGCAAATCCTGATAGGCTTGCAGAAAGATATAAACGTAAGGCCGGGATTGCAAATCCTGACCGGCGAGTTTTGAAATTTTAAATTAACAGGAAAAGAATATGACAACAACCATTATTGGAATAGGGCTTATCGGCGGATCGATGGCGCTGGATTTAAAAAACAGAGGTTTTACCGATAAAATTATTGGCGTGGATAACAACCTCAACCATCAAAATGTAGCATTGTTAAGTAAAATTGTTGACGAAGTGGAACCCCTTGAGCATGCTGTTGAGCGAGCCGATTTAATAATTATTGCAACCCCCATTAACGGCATCCAAAAGTTGTTACCACGGTTATTGGACTTAACCACGGGCACCTCAAAGGTTATCACCGATACAGGATCTACCAAAGCAGGTATTTGCCAATTGGTTGAAAACCATCCGAATCGTAAAAATTATGTAGCCTCGCACCCCATGGCGGGCACCGAATACTCCGGCCCCATGGCAGCCGTCAGCCGTTTGTTCGATTATAAAAATGCCATAATCTGCGACAAGGAAAAAAGTGGCAAACAGGCTTTAAAGCTTGTAAAAAAGATGTATGACATGCTCAACATGAAGCTTATTTACATGAACTCCGGGCAACACGATGTTAGCGCAGCCTATGTTTCACATATGTCGCACATATCCTCATTTGTGCTTTCGCTGGCAGTACTTGAAAAAGAAAAAAACGAAAAAAGAATTTTAAATCTTGCCAGTGGAGGATTTGCTTCTACCGTACGTTTGGCAAAAAGCTCACCGGAAATGTGGGTACCTGTTTTTGAGCAAAACTCCACGTATATCCTCGAAGTTATTGAAACCTATATGGATAAATTACAGGCTTTTAAAGATGCCATCGAAAGCAACGACCCTTCAACACTTAAAAACCTGATTTTACAAGCCAACCATATTCAAAAAATATTGTAAAAAAATTACCATGAAGATAAAAAGTCTAAACAATTGGAATTTAATAAAGGATTTACGACGGCCTATGTTAATTGCCGGCCCCTGCAGTGCCGAATCTGAAGAACAAGTGCTTCAAACAGCCCGGGCACTTGCCGAAAACAGCAAAGTTGACATTTACCGTGCCGGCATCTGGAAGCCACGCACCCGTCCCAATGCTTTTGAGGGTGTGGGATCGAGGGGTTTGGCATGGCTTAAGCGGGCAAAAAAAGAAACAGGCCTTCCGGTATGTACCGAAGTGGCCAACACCACACACGTTTACGAAGCTCTTAAATTTGGTATCGACGTACTTTGGATCGGAGCCCGCACATCGGCCAACCCTTTTGCCATGCAGGAAATTGCCGACGCTTTAAAAGGTATTGATATTCCGGTGTTTGTAAAGAACCCCATCACTCCGGATCTGGATTTATGGATTGGAGCCATCGAACGCATTTACAACGCAGGCATCACCCGTGTGGGCGCGATTCACCGCGGATTTTCCAACTACGAAAAAACCATGTACCGGAATCTGCCGCAATGGCAAATTCCCATCGAGCTTAAATCCAGAATTCCTGAAATTCCTTTGCTTAACGACCCCAGCCACATTGGCGGTAAACGAAAATTGATATATGACCTTTCGCAACAGGCCATGGATTTGAATTTTGACGGCCTCATGATCGAAACACATCTAAACCCCGACACTGCCCTAAGCGATGCAAAACAGCAAATTACACCCGGTAAACTGAAAGAAATCATCAACAAATTGGTTGTCAGAAAACCAATGACAGATGACCAAAAGGTGCTGAACGAATTGGAAGAGTTGAGAAGTAAAATTAATATTCTGGATGAACAACTGTTGGTAACCTTGGAACAGCGCATGAAAATTGCAGAAAAAATAGGTATCTATAAAAAGAAAAACAACCTTACCATTTTGCAAAATAAACGTTGGGAAGAGATTATTTACAGCATGATTAAAAAAGGCAACGAAAAGGGCATCAGCCGTTTGGCCATAAACAGAATCTTTAAAGCCATTCATCAGGAGTCGATTAACCACCAAACGGAGATAATGAAAAGAGAAAAGAAATAAGGTACTCATTTTGACTTTTCAAGGTAACAGATGAAAAAAGAAATGCATTTAAAAACAGCAGCCCCTGCATCCAAAAGCTACCTTCAGCGCGCCATTGCCATTTCTGCCATGGCCAAAGGCACCTCGGTGCTTAAAAATGTTACCTGGTGTAACGACAGTGTTGTTGCAGCAGAAATGGCCCGGAATCTCGGGGCACATATGGTTGAAGATGGTGGCAACCTGATTATCACTACCGATGGCTTACGGTTTAAAACCAAGCACTATTCCGCCGGTGAAGCCGGATTGAGCGCAAGAATGTTCAGCCCGATTTTGGCGTTGTGTAAGGATAAAATTATTTTTACAGGAGAAGGGTCGCTTTTAACCCGTCCTGTGGCAATGGTTACCGATGCTTTAACACAATTGGGAGCAAAAGTAGAAAGCAATAACGGTTTATTGCCCTTAACCATTAAAGGCAGCTTAAAACCGGGGACTGTTCATATAAACGGATCGCTTAGCTCACAGCTACTCACCGGATTGCTAATTGCTTTACCCACCCTTAACGGCGACTCGACCATTGTGGTTGAAAACCTGAAATCGAAGGCTTACATTGATATGACCCTGTCGATTATGAAACATTTTGGTGTAGATGTTAAAAATAACGGATACCGGATATTTTACATACGGGGAAACCAACAATACAAAGCTTCCACTTATACCATTGAAGGCGACTGGAGTGCAGCAACCTTTTTTCTGGTGCAGGGAGCGGTAAAAGGAAGTGCCGATGTATTTCATTTAAACATCAATTCAAAACAGGCCGACCGCAACATAATTTTGGCCTTACAAAAAGCAGGAGCATCCGTTACACTTTCCGGCGACAGGGTTCATGTTAAAAAGAAGAGCCTCAATGCTTTTGAGTTTGACGCTACCGGTTCTCCCGACCTTTTTCCACCCCTGGCCTGTCTGGCCTCACAATGCAAAGGCACCAGCATCATCAAAGGTGTTTCGCGACTGACACATAAAGAGAGCAACCGCGGAGAAACCATTCAACATGAATTTAAAAAGATGGGTATTGATATTGTTTTAAAAGATGATCTGATGTTTATTACAGGCGCTCCCCCGATGCCGTGTACCATCCGGTCGCACAACGACCATCGCATCGCAATGGCAGGCGGAATAATGAATCTGTTTTGTGAAGCCGGGACCATAAACATTCATAACAAGGAAGCAGTTAACAAATCGTTTCCCGGTTTTTTTAAGGAGCTTGAAAAGGTTGACGGAAGTTGTTAAAGTTATTTTAGATCAAGCATGTCAAGCATGGTAAAAACACCTTTTTTACCCTGTATGTACTCAGCAGCCATAACAGCACCCAAAGCAAATCCCGACCTGTTTTTAGCAGTATGTTTCAGCATAATTTCGTCGGCATCCGATTCCCAAAGGACTTCATGAATTCCCGTCACCTCTCCCTCTCTAACCGAATGAACAGGCAATTTATGCGGACTGTTTTCTTCCATAGTCCAGCCGGAAAGGTTTTTCATTTCATCAATTATATCGTTGGCAACCTGAATGGCTGTCCCACTGGGAGCATCCAGTTTATGAATATGATGTGTTTCAAAAACGGCAGCCTGATAACCTCCTACGGTATCCATCAATGCAGCGAGCTTTCGGTTTACATAAAAAAAGAGATTAACACCAATGCTGAAATTGGGAGCGTAAAAAAATGTAGCTTTTCTGTGGGAAACCATATTAAAAACATCCTCTTTTTTATTATACCAGCCGGTTGTACCCGTTACCAGCGGAATCCCCATGTTAAAACAGGTTGAAAAAACATCAAGTGCCACCGATGGCATACTGAAATCAATAACCACATCGGCCTTTGGGTTTAAATTGGTAAATTTCAACCAGTCTTGTTTGTTATCCAGTTTAGCAACAACAATATGCTTGCGCTCGTTCAGCATACGTTCCACCTCTTTACCCATTTTTCCATAGCCGGAAAGCACCACTTTTAATTGTTTCATCGGTTTATAATTTTGTATTTACCCTGTGGAATTTGAAAATTATTCCACAGGGTGAATTTGATAATCTGATTTTTATGTTTTGTCATGATTTTCGGCTTCCCTTCGACAAGCTCAGGG
>CAYVWX010000098.1:0-10843 GCA_964455635.1 uncultured Lentimicrobiaceae bacterium
TTAAAATCCAATGACCATTGCGGTCGTGCGGGTTCAAGTCCCGCCTCGGGTACTTTTTAAACGTAACCCTCCGTATCAAAACAATGATATGGAGGGTTTTTTATTTCTTTGAAGAGATTTCTTTCTATTCGTTACTGGCAATTAGTCTGCCGTCTTTAAAAACGGGAACAACACGGCTGCTGTCGGGCGTAAAAGTGTACCGAAGAAGCTCGTCATCAATAACATGCGCCAGTCGATGGCGATGAGAGGATTTTTCGATGTAGGTTAACAAGTCGGCTTTGGCAAGATTCCACAAGTCCATTGAAAGAACCGCAGAGTCGCTGTCGGTTTTGTAACCGTATTGTTCTATCAGCAAACCGGCCAGGGCACCGGCAAAAAGGGTATCTTCAATACTTACCTTGTTTTTCCAAGCAGCGCAAAAAATGACCACCGGCTCTTTTTTTCGGTGTATCCATTGTGCCACCGCCGTAAGGTTTATAAAAGCGCCTAAAATAACAGCATCGGCATCAGAAGATTTATTGATGGCCTTAACACCGTTGGTGGTGCTGTAGGCAATGGTTTTTCCTTTTAACCCCGGGCGGAAAAATTCGGCAGCGGAGTTTCCGATATCGGCAAAATCAATTTTAATGCCTTCGCGCTCGGCAGCAACAGTGTAACCTTCTAATTTCAAAGCATGAGCTTCTTCGAGGTTGGCTACCGGTATAATCGATTTTACACCGTAATCAAGTGCGGCAACAACCGAAGTGGTGGCTCTGAAAATATCGGTAACCACCGAAATAAATTTACCCTTGGTGAGTTTATCGGAATATAGTTTGGGAGAAAGGCAGACTTCTACGGTTCTTCTCATATTTTTCAGGTTGTGTAATAATTTAAAAGTTAAGTCCGCTCCGAAAAGTCCAAAAGAAAATAATTAGTCATCCGATGAATTTTTATTTAGCTGATTGACAGCTATGATGTTTGTAAATACCTGGCAAATATATTCATCGGATGACTTTTCGGAGTGTACCCAAAGTTACCCTTTGTAAAAAGGTGGCCGCGTAACAACCGCTTTGGCCATTTTATTTCGAACCTGAATAAATATTTCGGAACCCTCTTTCCAAAAGCCTTTATTCAGGTAGGCCATGCCGATACCCTTTTTCAACATGGGCGACTGGGTTCCCGAAGTAACCTCACCGATTTCATTGCCTTGAGCATCAAAAACTTTATAATGCTGACGCGGAATAGCGCGTTCCTCCATAACAAAACCTTTTAAACGTTGGGGTACCCCCTCTTCTTTTTGTTTTTCAAAACGTGCTCGGTCGATAAAATTGTTGCCGTCAACAAATTTGGTTATCCATCCCAGTCCGGCAGCAATGGGAGAAGTTTCGTCGTTAATATCGTTTCCATACAAACAAAATCCGCTTTCGAGGCGTAAAGTATCGCGGGCACCGAGGCCAATGGGTTTAATACCAAACGGTTTTCCTGCTTCTAAAACAGCTTTGTAAATTTCTTCCGCTTTATCGTTGGGCATGTATATTTCGCAACCGCCCGAGCCTGTATAACCCGTAGTGGAAAACAAAATATCGGGAACACCTGCAAAGGTTAATACTTTAAAGGTATAATATTCCATCTCCTCAACGGATGTGCCGGTAAGCTTTTGCATAGCCTTTAAAGCCAGGGGGCCCTGAACGGCAAGCTGTGAAGTGGTATCGGAAGCATTGGTAAGCTTAGCTCCCACATCGTTGTGTTTGTTAACATGAGCCCAATCTTTATCAATATTGGAAGCATTAACAACCAAAAGGTATTTTTCAGCATTAAATCTGTAAACCAGCAAGTCGTCAACAATACCTCCGTTTCCGTTTGGAAAACAGCTGTACTGAACCTTTCCGTCAACCAGTGCCGCCACATTGTTCGAAGTAACTTTTTGTACCAGTTCAAAAGCATGAGGGCCTTCAACCCAAAATTCGCCCATATGCGACACATCGAAGACGCCTAATTTTGTACGAACCGTTTCGTGCTCAACATTAATTCCTTCAAACTGAACAGGCATTTCAAAGCCTGCAAACGGAACCATTTTAGCACCCATGTTGTGGTGCATTTGGTTTAAAGCTGTTTTTTTCATGTGTTTACATTTTTGTAATTACCCCGTGGAATTTGAATACTATTGCACAGGGTGAATCTGTTAATATGTTTTTTATGTTTTGTCATGATTTTCGGCTTCGCCATCGAAAATCACGCCAAAACGGGTCTTGTTTTATTTTCTTTACCTCGGGTTAACACCCGAGGCTATAAATATGTCACCCCTACGGGGTTTTGCATAACCATGCTTTGGTGTACTTAACTTGCTAATTATGAGTGTTTCGTTTGTTTATTATTTGATATTCTGAATTTTATGTTTTGTTATGATTTTTGCTTCCTTAGGGCAAAAATCCCGCCAAAACCCGGCCTTGTTTTATTTTCTTTGCCGCAGGTTAACACCCGAGGCTATAATATATCACCCCTACGGGGTTTTTTACAATCATGCTGCCGGATGCCAAAAATTATTGTCAAGATTGTTTTATACTTTAATAATTTTATTCATTGCTGATTATCCGGCTTGTATATTTAACACCTTAACCATGAATGATTTATTGAATTAATTTACACTACACCGTTTTTATGTGACGCAAAAGTAGAAAATAATCTATATAACAAGGAGTAAATAAAAGAAGGCACCCTAAAAAGTTACTTCACCGGCAACCTCATTGTTATCTACGGCTACACCCCCCCACTATGCCGGGCAACACAAAGCAAATGGCATCTCGGGGGCAATTAATCTTCCTGCCTCTTTTTTGCTTTCCGGTAATGGTTTATCTTTGCCCCTAAAATTTATCATTTTGATTTCAGAACTCTATTTAACTTATTCGTGGTGGTGGTTGGCAGTGGTAATAATTGTCAGCCTGATATATGCCTTGTTACTCTATTACAAAAACCCCTTATCCCGCCTGTCGGTTAAAATATCCGCATTTTTATTTGTTTTAAGATTTCTGGCGGTAGCGCTGTTGCTTTTTTTACTGCTTTCGCCTTTTATTAAAACCCGCATCAAAACAAAAGAGAAACCGATTGTCGTAGTTGGCATTGACAACTCTCAATCTATCATCTTAACACCTGATTCGGCTTACTACAAAAGCCGGTTTCCGAAAGATATCGACAAACTGATTGACAAGCTGAAAAGCAGCTATCAAACCGATGTTTACCTTTTTGGCGATAAACCACGACTATCTGACAAACCTGATTTTTCAGACAATAATTCGGACTACTCCTCCTTTTTTAATTCGATAAAAGAAAATTACAGAGGACTAAATGTAGGTGCTATTGTTTTGGCCGGCGACGGCATTTACAACAGAGGCACCGATCCTGTTTACGAAACTTCGGGGTTACAATGGCCGGTTTATACCATTGCCACGGGAGATACCAACACTTACGCCGACCTTAAAATTAACGATGTCAGATTTAACAAGATAGTTTATTTAAACGACCGGTTTCCCGTTGAAATTAACCTGCATGCTGACAAGTTATCGGGCAAAAAGGCGACATTGAAGGTTAGTGCTTTTGGGAAAACAGTTGTAAAAAAATCTTTTCGAATAAAAGGAGATTCCTATTCAAAAGATTTCAGGATTTTGATTCCTGCCTCCCAAAAAGGAAAACATAAAATATCTATTTCCGTATCGGTATTTAAAAATGAGTTAAACACACAAAACAACACCCGTAACCTGTTTGTGAATGTGCTTAATTCGCATCAAAAAGTACTTATTGTGGCTGCGGCACCCCATCCCGATGTTTCGGCCATTAAACAAAGCCTTACACAATATCGCGATTACAAAGTTGATATTCAGTATGTAAAAAAGCTTACCGCCAATCCCGACGACTACAACTTAATTATTTTATATCAGGTTCCCTGTTTAAAGCATAATCCTGTTGCCTGGTTAAAAAAACTCGAAACCAAAAAAGTACCCAGACTCTATATTTTAGGAAAGCTGTCAAATATTCCGGCTTTCAACAACAGCGGCAGCGGATTAAAAATTTATTCGTCACACGGAACCGAAATTGCCCAACCGGTTATAAGTCGCAATTTTAGTCTGTTCACTTACGACAAAACAATGGCGGCTACGCTTGAAATGTTGCCCCCGCTTACGGTGCCATTCGGTAACTATAAAACAGCCGACAGAGCCCGTGTTTTTGCTTTTCAAAAAATAAATAACCTGGAAACAACCATTCCCCTCATCTTGTTTTATGAAAATGCCGGTTTTAAGGATGCGGTTATATCGGGCGAAGGGCTATGGCTCTGGAAATTACACAACTACCTTATAAACAGTAATTTTGATGCTGTTGAATCGTTGTTGGGCAAAACGGCACAATACCTCACTGCCCGCAATGACAAACGGCATTTAAAAATTATCAGTAAAGAAACTTATCTGCCGGGTGACGAAATAAAAATAAAAGCTGCACTTTACAACGAATCGTGGGAATTGATTAACAACAACGAAATATCGTTAACCCTCACCGACGAACAGAACAAGCAGTTTAAATACAGTTTTTCGCCCTACGAAACCTATTATTTTCTCACACTTGAAAACCTGAAACCGGGTGTTTATCGCTATACGGGAGAGGCAACAATCGGTAATAAAAAATATTACGACAAAGGAGAATTTATAATTAACAACACTTCGGCTGAAAGCAAACGGCTGCAAGCCGATTATAACCTGATGTACCGTTTGGCTGCCGAAAACAACGGCACCATGGTTTTACCCGAAGCAATGAACACACTGCCGGAGCTCATCAAAAAAAACCAACAGGTAAAAACCCGTATTGTATTCAGCTACCGTACCCGGGGCGTAAACGATATATGGTACATCGCGGCACTTATCATATTTCTTTTATCGCTGGAATGGTTCCTGCGAAAATATTTCGGTTCATACTAATGCCATAAAATTATGTTTTTTGTCATCTCTAAAATAATCTCGTTTCTGCTGTCGCCTGTAATTTGGGTGCTGGCTTTACTGATTATTGCACTGATTACAAAAAATATGATAAAGCGAAAACGGCTGCTATTTATAGCTTTGGCACTGCTTATAGTTTTTACCAACTCCTTTTTGGTGGGTTTGCTAACCGGACTTTGGGCTGTTGAAGGCACTAAAAATTCGGAAATAAAAAAAGTTTATCCCGCAGGTATTGTGTTGGGAGGAAACACCATTTCGTACAATTCGCTGCTGTTAAAAGTTACCTACAACTATAATGTTGACCGGCTGATGCAGGCCATGGCCCTGTACAAACAAGGTAAAATAAAACACATTCTGGTTACCGGATCGGCCGGAAACATTATCTATCGCAATGTTAAAGAGGGTAATTTAATGAGGGAAGCTCTTTTGCAAATGAATGTTCCCGACAGCGCCATTTGGGTTGACACCAGTGCCGATAATACCCATCAAAACGCAGTTTATGCCGGCAAAATACTCCGTGAAAAACAAATTACCGATACCTGCCTGCTCATTACCTCTTCATTACACATGCGCCGTGCACTGGGATGTTTTAACAAAGAAAAAATTCCGGTGATTCCTTTTGCCACCAACCTTTTACGCGATAGCGACATTGTTACGTTCGACTATCTGTTTTACCCTTACGCCGTTAACCTTACCATTTGGGAAGGCATGACCCACGAAGTGTTGGGATATTATGTTTATAAAATTTTAGGATATATTTAATATGAGCAACACCCTGTTTTGGATTATTGTAGTACTGGTTATTTTCGATTTTTTGTTTAGCAAAAGTCTGAGCCTGCTTAACTTAAAAAGAATGACACCGCAACTTCCCGGCGAATTGTCAGGTATCTATAATCAGGAAAAATATGCCCGCTCGCTGGAGTACCAGAAAACAAACATCAGGTATTCGTTTGTTACCGACAGTTTTAGTTTGATTATTTTTTTAGTCATGCTGTTTTCGGGTGGGTTTGCCTTGGTTGACAATTGGGTACGAACCATTTCGGAAAGTGCCTATTTACAGAGTTTACTGTTTTTCGGGGTATTGGGCTTTGCCCTCGATATAATTACAATACCGTTTCAACTTTACGACACCTTTGTTATTGAAGCCCGTTTCGGCTTTAACAAAACCACCATTAAAACCTATATTCTCGACAAAATAAAAGGCTGGCTTGTAAGTGCCCTCCTCGGAGGTGCCGTTTTACTGTTCATTCAATGGGCTTATACCTCAACAGGCCCTTGGTTTTGGCTTATTGTAATGGGCGGACTGAGTTTGTTTATGATTTTTATGGCGATGTTTTATACACAAATTTTTGTACCTCTTTTTAACAAATTAACTCCGTTGGAAGCGGGAGAACTAAAATCGGCTATTGAAAAGTTTGCCGACAAAACAGGATTTAACCTCGACAACATTTATGTTATCGACGGCTCAAAACGCAGCACCAAAGCCAATGCTTATTTTTCGGGGTTAGGCTCCAAAAAACGCATCATTCTTTACGACACACTTATAAACGATTTGTCAACCGACGAAATTGTTGCCGTACTTGCACACGAAACGGGACATTATAAAAGCAGACACATTATTAAAGGTCTTGTTATGTCGTTGATACAAACCGGAATTTTGGTCGGTTTGCTTTGGTATGCCCTTTCCAGCCCCGATTTATCGTATGCTTTAGGGGCCTCCCGGCCATCTTTTCACATGAGCCTTTTGGCATTTGCTATGCTGTTTTCGCCGGTTTCGTTTATAATTGGCATTTTATCGAACCTGCTTTCCAGAAAATTTGAATATCAGGCCGATGCCTTTGCCCGTAAAAATTATAATGCCGACAGGCTTATCTCGGCACTAATTAAATTATCGGTAAAAAGCCTCAGCAATTTACGTCCTCATCCCCTGTATGTATTTTTCAACTACTCCCACCCCACCCTGTTACAAAGAGTTGAACAGCTTAAAGCAAAAGATAAATAACCGGACTTACGAACAAAAATGTTATCTATGAAAAATTCAAAGCTGCATTTTCTTCCGGTTGATTGGGCTGTGATGGGGTATATGGCTGTTACCCTGGCTTATATGCTGTATGGAGCTCAAAAGCTTAATCATGTGTTGAACCACATTGAAGTGCGTCTTTTAATGGCCCTGCTTATTGTTGCTTTTGCCCGGTTTGACGTTGCTAAAGCAGGACAAAACAAAGTTTTTTACTTTCTAAGAAATTTTTACCCGTTGCTTATCCTGTCCTATTTTTACAAAGAAACCGGTTATTTAAACAACATCGTGTTTAACTATTTCGACGGCTATTTTGTTTACCTCGAAAAGGCACTGTGGGGTATGCAGCCAAGCATTGAATTTTCAAAACATTTTCCACAGAAATGGTTTAGCGAGCTGATGAATTTCAGCTACTTTTTTTATTACTTTTTAACGCTTGGAATAGGGTTGTTGGCCTATTTTTGGAACAAAACCAGGCTGCAAAAGATAATTTTTATGGTTGCCGTTTCTTTTCTTATCTATTATCTGATTTTTGCCTTTTTTCCGGTAAAAGGGCCCCAATTTTGGTTTTACGGTGCCGATGCAAAGCCGGTTGATTCATATTTTTTTAGCAAAATGGTTAAGCTGGCACAGCACATAGGCGAAACCCAAACCGGTGCTTTTCCCAGTTCGCATGTGGGCATGTCGGTTATTTTTTTAATACTGACCTATAAATACCTGCGAAAAACCTTTTGGGTTATTTTAATTCCGGTAGTATTATTGTGGTTTGCCACCGTTTACATAAAAGCACACTACCTTATCGATGTAATCGGCGGATTTATTACAGCCCCTTTAATTTATTGGGTTTCAGACAAAATGTACAAGATGACTTGTCGTGAAATAAATTGACTCAAAAAAAAACCAACAAGATTCAAAACATTTCATACAGCTCACCGCGACAAAATACAGAAACAATTATTTTATTGTTATCTTTAGGGCACAATTTAAAACAATGCATCTCAAAATTATTTATACCCGTAAAAACTGTGTGTCTGTAGAGAGAGAGAGAGAGCTACAAAACATCGGAGCGGGCTCCATCCGCCTTAGGTTAAATTACTTTACTATTTTTTAATTAAACCAACTTTTTAACCTAAAATTTAAACCATGAAAAAAACATTTTACATAATAACAGTATTTATTACTGCCATATTGGTAACCCCTGTATATAATTATGGACAAACAACAGAAACTATCAATATACCAAATGATATGGGCTCATTAACAGCCGATATTCTTTATGCTAATAATAAAATATTTGCCTATGCACCCGATGGCATTAATGTGTTTGATGCTACAAATAATGCCTTTGTAACTAAAATACCATTCGACAACACTGGTACTTTCTACGGGAAATTCAATCCTGTATATTTCGATTCGCGACTTGCCGTACGCGACCAAAACTTGATGGTTTACAACAACAGGGTAAGCAATAAATATGTTTTTGCATTAACACCTGCTTTAAAACTTTTAATAATTAATACTGACAATTTAAGCACAACTTGGACAAAGCGTTTAAAAATTGATAAGAATGCAGAAAATTACTTAGATCAAATAATGGATTCTCAAAGCGGAAGAGTAATCTTAAAATATGACAATAACACTTTACCTACTAAAGATAGATTGTACGTTATGGTTGGTGCACGCGATCCTAATGCAAACTGTATCGGAAATTTTCATGAACAAACAAATGTTTTTGCCATTTACGATGTTGATTATACAAAATTACCGCAAGACCCTGCATTTTTTACACTACACTATGTTGAAGTAAATACAGCCAGCGACAACATTCCCTATGGGCAACAAATTAACAATTATACTTTTAATGATGATAACAACTATTTTTATGTGGTCCGATTAGGTATTAAAATAAATAACCCGCAATATTCGGAATCACAGATTGAAATACGCACCATAACTCCGCAAGGTTCCAACCTTTACCGTACCATTCATTTTGAAAATATCGGGGGTGATAATTTCTCCAAAATGGGAAAACTGTTACACATTAACAGCGATAATATTCACAAAATTATTGTATTCCCATATAGATATTTTCAAGGGGATACACCTCACCCACGCTGTTGTGTAATTGAAGGAAACACCCCTGATGCTACTGATAAATATGTAGATTGTCCAAGTAAAAAAGTTTTGGATGCAGTTTATCTTGAGCAAAATCACGATTTAATTATTAGTTACGAACCTGATAATAACAATATTGTGGGCAATCAATATCAAAATACAAACATTGCTATTTTTCACTACAATTCCACCACAGATACATTTGAGCCCACTGATTCTTTTCAAACGGATAATTCACTAAGCACTTCTGATTTCGACTATAATGCCTCCTTTTATTTATCTCGGATAGACAACTCGTCAGCATTAATCAGTCGAAAAGACGCTATGGCAAAAATTATATACAGCAATGGTACATATACATATACCGATAATATATTAACAGGAGAAAACAACTTTTTCGGAAAAACCGCTAAATCGGATAATAATAAAATATATATTATAAACCGGCTTGGAAACGGACTGGATGTTTTTAATATTAATTCCGAACAATTTGAAAACAGAATAGAAACGGGTTATCCTGTTTATGATATTGAAGCTGATGCTACCGGCGGCAAACTACTGCTTTATAACAAACTTAATGCCTATAATACAGGATTGTATATTTATAATACCCAAACCGAAACAAGCATCAATATCAATAACGATAATTTGCCTGATAACAATATTGCAACGGCTATTGGCGATTGCAAATACAATCCGTTTACCAATGAGTTTTTAATTTCAGAGTTCAGACCCGGTATTGCAAAAATTATAAGGATAAACGCTAATGATAACACAAAAGCCGGAGAGATAACTATTTCCGGGCATGAGTTTGCAAAAGAGATGTTTATATCTCCTGATGGTTATTTGTATGTTTGCACCAATATGAATAAACAGACAGAAAAACCTACTGTTTATATTTATGATGCAAATAGTTATGCTTTAGAAGGTAATTTAACGGTAAGTGACTTCGATTCTTATTCTGACGATTTTGCCTATTATTCGGCAGATTTTCAATATAATCCATTTGACCAATTGGTTTATGTTACATTTACCGTTCAAGAGAAAAAAATACTTCCTTACAATTCTATTGCAAGTAGTATTTATGATTTTAATAGCACGGGAGTACCTATTCCACCGGGTAAATTACTGATAATAAACAACAAATATGCTGTCGAAAAAGAATTTAATTTATCGAATTTTCCAAGTAAAATAATTTGTCCCTTTTCGAAAAACGGTAATGAAAATTCACAATATAAGGGCAAATTGTTTATAATTGGGCAAAAGTTTTATGTATATAATTATCTTAGCACTCAAACCGATACTTCTTCTTACGAACAATTTTTTGTTGATATTGCTTATGATGCAGTAGATGACAAACTATTTGCCATTAAAGAAAGTAATGCCCCCAATTGTACCGAACATAAAATATTTGAAATATGGACAATAACTTATGATGTCGATAATCACATTCATTTTGAAAAATTCAATACTGACGGTATGCCTGTTGATGGCCAAATTGCATCCATGTTTTATAATAAATACGACAGTAAAATTTATGTTTACAAAAAAGTTGATGCCGAAAAGATAGGAACTTCAGAAGCAAGTTTAATGTCATTTGACCCAAATAATCCTATTTGGCAAACAACTACCTTAGGCATAAAAACATACTTCCCCGATTACGATCATACACGTGATGATTCACATTATTATATGCTAAACCTCACCACCCCTTATATAGACCCATACACAAACAAAATGTATCTCCCCAACG
>CAYVWX010000099.1:0-10705 GCA_964455635.1 uncultured Lentimicrobiaceae bacterium
GCATTTGTCAGCGTTTAATTAAATATAGCAAATATAGAAATATTATAAATATACAGGATGAATAAATAAATCTTTCACAATGAAACCGGTAAAAATTAGAAATCTACCAAAATAACTTTTTACAATGCAGCTTTTATCCGGTTTTAGATATGTTAACCAGCCGGTCGTAATCTAAAATTGTTAATATTTTTCTTTCGAAACCTATAATACCGTCTTTTTTAAATTCTGAAAAAGTTCGGATGGTATTTTCCGTTGACATGGATATTAGCTCCCCAATTTCCCTGCGGGTGATCGGAAGTTTAAAAGACTTAGTGTGATAAACATCATCGGCAAAAAACAGAATGATGCTGGCTACTCTTCCTTTTACCTGCAAACGCGATTGTTCAAAACGCTTTTTAATAATTTCGTCAGCAATTTTACCCATACGTTTAACAACGCTCAAAGCAAAATTTCCATTTGTTTTAAAAAGATGTAACAGCAGGTTTACATCTAATTCGCATACAAGGGTTTCTTCAAGGGAACTGATGGAATAAGGATAGGAAGTGTTTGAAAAAATATGCAGTAAACTGATAAAATCACCGGGCTTGTTAATGCTTAAAATTCGTTCTTTTCCGTCGGTGTCGGTTTTAAACAGTTTTACCAGCCCTTTGCGCAAATATAAAAAGGAATTGATTTCATCATTTTCCACTTTAACCACTTCGCCGCGTTCAAATAGAACTTCCTTTCGCGTATTGTTCACTAAATTGTATTCTATATCATCTAACGAACCAAACAGGAGTGACCTGTATACGCATGATTTGCAACTTTTTATATCATCTTTTAATTTCATTCTAAATTAGATAAGGTGCAAAGATAAATGATTTATGTCATACCTATAAATTTATTTAGATATATGTTTAGATATATATTTGAATCGTTAAAAAAAATATAAGATTTAATTATGAAAAAGTTATTAATACTGGGTGCAGGTACTGCCGGCACCATGATGGCCAACAAAATGAGAAAAAAGCTGTCGCGGGATGAATGGGAAATCACCATTGTTGATCAGTTTAAAACCCATTATTACCAACCGGGGTTTTTGTTTATTCCTTTCGGTATTTATCAGCGTGATGATGTGATTAAACCGAAAAACGATTTCTTTCCAATTGGTGTACAGGTTATTTACAGCGAAATTGAAAAAATTCTGCCCAAAGAAAACAAAGTACAGCTTTCAAACAGCAGGATATTAAACTACGACTTTTTAATTGTAGCCACCGGAACGCGTACAGCACCCGAAGAAACACCGGGATTAAAAGACAAACTGTGGCACAAAGAGATTTTTGACTTTTATACCGTTGAGGGAGCAGTAGCCCTGGCAGGATTTTTTAAAACCTGGCAAGGTGGCGAGTTGGTGGTTAACATTACCGAGCTACCTTATAAATGTCCGGTTGCACCGCTGGAATTTGTTTTTTATGCCGATGCATTTTTTACCGAAAGAGGCTTGCGCGATAAAGTTAACATCACTTTTGTAACACCGCTTCCGGGTGCTTTTACCAAACCGCGTGCTACCAAAATGCTGGGGGAGTTGCTGAAGCAAAAAAACATCAACATCATTCCCGATTATAATGTAGCCGAAGTAAACAATGATGAAAAAAAGATTGTTGATTTTGCCGGTAAAGAGGTTAAATTCGACTGTCTGGTTACCATTCCCACCAACCTGGGCAGCGATGTAATCGGTCGCAGTCAAATGGGCGACGATATGAATTTTGTGCCCACCGACAAGCATACCTTACAGTCGCGTGATTATGAAAATGTTTTTGTTGTTGGCGATGCCGCAAATTTACCCACCTCAAAAGCCGGTTCCGTAGCTCATTTTTCTTCCGAGATTTTAGAGGAGAATTTAATGTGTGCCATCGAAAACAGGCCTTTTACAGCTAAATTCGACGGACATGCCAACTGTTACATCGAAACAGGCTTCGGCAAAGGTACTCTCATCGATTTTAATTACGATACCGAACCGCTTGCAGGCTCGTTTCCGTTTCCCGGTATCGGCCCTTTCGGGCTGTTAAAAGTTAGTCGTACCAATCACTACGGGAAAATGCTTTTCCGATGGATGTACTGGCACATCTTGTTAAAAGGTAAAGAAATGCCCATTGACTCGGAAATGCAAATGGCCGGTAAAAAGCTTTAAGCCATTTTAACCTTTAAACCTTAAAGCTATGAACAATAACAATATACAGGAGCAAATAGATGCCATGAACCGGAAACTCGACTTAGTGTTGGAAGAGGTTATGGCACAGCGCGAAGCACGACAAAATATTTCCGATTTATCGAAGGATTTAAACATCATCGGTAAAGATATTTTTGGTGCTACGGTTACCGAGCTTGACAATGCAGGAGTAGAAATTGATGGCGAAGCTGTTAAAGTGCTTGCACTTAAAGTTGTGCGCAACATAAGCTCGCTTAACGAACTGTTTGACATGCTGGAAAGCATGATGGATCTCTTTAAAGATGTTTCGCCCATTATGCATCAAATGGGACTTAGCGGCATAAAAGCCATGGGCGAACTGGAAAGTAAAGGGTATATCGACTTTTTTAAAGAGTCGTTGAAAATTATCGATAACATTATTACACACTTCACGGTTGAAGATGTAAGACTGCTTGCCGATAACATTGTTACCATTCTGGAAACAGTTAAAAATCTTACCCAACCCGAAATGCTGGATGCCATCAACAATGGCGTTGTTGTTTACCAAAGTCTTGATGTAAACGATATCCCGCCTTATTCATTATGGAAAGCCATGCGAGCCATGAACTCTCCGGAGATGCGTAAAGGACTCGGCTTTATGATTACTTTCCTTAAAAATATTGCAGCAGCAGATGAAAAACGAAATATTAATAAATAATTATTTATAAACCATTAAATTAAAATATTATGGCAACAAAAACAATAGCAGGAATGAACATTGACGTAAATGAAGAAGGATACCTTACGGATTCTTCGCAATGGAACAAAGAGGTGGCAACGGAAATTGCTAAAGAGGAAGGTATTGAACTTACCGACAAGCACTTTGAAGTGTTGGATTATATCAGAAGTAAAATTGCTTCGGGAGAAGGCATCACC
The DNA here is from genome assembly GCA_964455635.1 of uncultured Lentimicrobiaceae bacterium. Classification (GTDB taxonomy): domain Bacteria; phylum Bacteroidota; class Bacteroidia; order Bacteroidales; family F082; genus B16-G9. The sequence continues at coordinate 3,104 of CAYVWX010000099.1, forward strand.
ATCAGAGGTATTGGAAAATCGGGTGTGGTTGATGTAAAAACATTTTATCAGTTGTTTCCGGGAGCTCCCTTAAAAAAGGCAACCAAAGTTGCGGGTGTTCCCAAACCGGTTTCCTGTATTTAATTTTTCAGAAAATCTCCTCCCGTTTTGGGAGCAATAATAACAAAACCCCACAGTCATGGAAAAAAATGATGATTATCCATTAAAAAAAGTCCTCCTGATTTGTTCAAAAGGTACGCTGGAAGATGTTTATGCAGCGTTGGTTATGGCCAATGGAGCCGTTATGGAAGGTATTGAAACCAAAGTGTTTTTTACCTTTTTCGGTTTGGATGCCATAACCAAAAAAACCATGAACAAACTGCATACCGCAACGGTAGGTAATCCTTCAATGCGTATGCCCGGCGGGTTGCCGTTTCCAACCATGTTGGGCGGCTTACCGGGCGTTGAATCCGGCGTTACCAAAATGATGAAAAAAGAGATGGAAAAACTCGACATGCCTCCTGTAGATGAGTTTTTGGAACTGATAGAAGCAGGTGGCGGCGAAATTTTTGCCTGTAAATTGGCTGCCGATATGTTTAAACTTAAAAAGGAAGACTTTCACCAAACCGTTAAAGACATTATTACGGTGGGCGACCTTTATGCAATGTGTAACGGACAAGGTACTCAAATTATTTTTACTTAATTTGAGGTTGATGGCCTCTTTTACTTGAAGTTATTGCCTTTTCGATTTCTAACTAAATCGGGATTTATTTGTTGTTAACAATAATTCCCGGTTTTTTTTGTGCTAATAAAACCAATCCGCTTCCGGTTAAAATGACTATTAACATAGCACAAGTTCGGCAGGATTTGTAATCCTGCGGTATCATCAAAAACCTTCATCCTTTTCGTTCCTTTGTCTTCCTGTTCACTCGCCTCCCTCCAAACGCACCCTTCGTTACAACTTTTCTCCGGCTCGCCGGAAAAATCATCGGAGATGGCCAACACCCGCCACCTCCGGAAATTAATTCCAAATTCAATGCCGACAACGTTTTATTGGCACAATAGTTGTGAATTTTTAGGGTAAATAAAAGTCAAAGTTTTTGCTGACAATAATAACATCCTATGAAAAATATTATTTTATTCTCCTTTTTATTCATCCTTATTATTCCTGCCTGTAAAAAAAATACTCCCCTGCCCGAACCTGTGCCCATTAATCTTACCCAAAAGGCAAAGGCAGTGGTATCAGCTGATAATCAGTTTGGCCTGGAGCTTTTTAAAGAACTGGCGGATACCGGCCGTGCCCTGAATAATATGATGATTTCCCCTTTAAGCATATCTTCGGCTTTATCAATGACTTACAACGGAGCTGCGGGCGACACCAAAACCGCTTTTGACAACACCATGCATTTTTCAGAACTTTCGCTTGAGGAGGTGAATCAGGCCTCCAAAGATGTAACCGATGCTTTGCTTGCAGTTGATCCCAAAGTTACGTTGGGTATTGCCAATTCTATTTGGTACCGGCAGGGTTTTTCGGTTGAGAACGATTTTGTTACACGAAATAAAACCTACTACAATGCTGCGGTGCAGCCGTTGGATTTTAACGCTTCGCAGAGTGTAAATACCATCAACCGCTGGGTGGATGAAAAAACCAATCATAAAATTAGTGAAATTATAAAACAGCTTGGTTCTAACGACCTTATGTTGCTTATTAATGCCATCTATTTTAAAGGCGACTGGCGTAACCGTTTTGATGTTTCAAAAACTGCTGATGGACAATTTAAAATGGAAAACGGCCAAACGGTTTCCGTTCCCATGATGCATACCACCGGCACTTATCTCTATTTTGAAAACGAAATAATGGATGCTTTGGAAATGGCATACGGCCAGGGTAACTTTAGCATGGTGGTTCTTCTTCCCAAAGAGGGGTTTAGGGTTAGCGATGTGCTTGATTCATTGAATGCTGAAGTGTGGAATACGTGGCAGGAACAGTTTGTTGAAGTTGACGATGTGCCTGTAACTTTTCCTAAATTTAAGTTTAGTTACGAAAGCCAATTAAAAGATGCGCTTTCACGGCTGGGGCTTTCGGCAGCTTTTAGCGATACTGCCGATTTTACCGGAATCAACAAAGAGGGAGGGATAGCCCTTACATCGGTAAGGCACAAAACCTTTATTCATGTTGATGAGGAAGGCACCGAAGCCGCTGCGGTTACATCTGTTACCGTTGGTACCACTTCGGTAGGGCCGGGTGAACCATTTGTTGCCAATCATCCTTTTGTGTTTATTATCAGGGAAAAATATACACATGCCATTCTTTTTATGGGAGTGGTGGCAAACCCTCTTTCGGAATAGTGCGAGATACAAGAAATATTAAATAGACCGGTCAGGTTTTACAATCCTGACCTTATGCTCAACTGTATTTAAACCGGTCATTGATGCGGGAGGTTTTCAACCGGATTTTTATTCTATTCCCGAAAAGTGTTTCATAAACTGTACCCTTTCGTAGGCAGCGGGGTTGTTGTAATCGGCGGTGTTTAGCTTACCACGGAAATCATCCAAAGAGTTAAAATTATTGTCTTCCATCCATGCTGTCAGCTTTTTCGACATCACGCCAATCTCCTGAAATCCTTTTTTATACAGTACCGAAGCTATTTGAACTACCTGTGCTCCGGCAAGCAGCATTTTTATTAACGATTCGCCGTCGTGAATGCCCGTAGAGGCTGCAATATCACACTTAATATGAGGCGACAGCATAGCCACCCATCGCAACGGAATGGAGAGGTCGGAAGGCTTGCTGAAAACAAAAGAGCTTTTAACTTCCAGTTTGTCAATGTCGATATCGGGAGAGTAAAAACGGTTAAACAGTACAAGCCCTTTTATGTCTGTCCAGGATAATCTGGTAACAAATTCCGCCAATCCCGAAAAATAGTAACTGATTTTTAAAGAGATAGGTATGGAAATAACCTTGGACACTTTTTCCACAATATCAAAGTAAATTTTTTCGTTTTCATTGCCCTGCTTTGTGGGGTCGGAGGGAAGGATAAAAATATTCAGCTCTAAAGCATCAGCACCTGCTTGTTCAATTTTTTTTGCAAACGAAATCCATTTATTGCTGTCCGAAACACAGTTAATGGAAGCTACAATGGGAATGTTGACGGCCTGTTTGGCGGTTCGTATTAAATCGAGATAAATGGAAAGTTCGTTGCTGTGTGTATAGTGATGGATATAATCTTCGGCTTCGGGATAATAATTTGAAAATTCATTTTGTCCCATAGTGCTGTCAACCTGATGGGCAATTTGCTCTTCAAACAACGATTTGAGTACCACTGCTCCAACTCCGTTTCTTTCGAGTTCAACAATGTTTTCAACGGAATTTGTTAAACCTGAACTTGCTGCTACAATAGGACTTTTAAGCTTAAGCCCCAGCCAGGTTGTTTCTGTGTTTGCCATAATTGTAACGAATAATTGTTAATACTGAATCAACTGTGTAAAAATAGTAACTTCGTTAAACAACTAACAACAATTTTGTAATTCAAATCAAATATAAATAATTTGTATCTCTTAGAAAATTATAATCGGTTGCTTATTTAGTTTTTAAAATAGCCGGAAACAATATCTTCAATAATTGTTTTAACAGGTCGTATAGTATGGATATGCTCTATGCCGGGGCCGGCAACCCAAAAGGTTTTATAGGTAGCGCTAAATGCCGCTTTTTCAATGGCTTTCATGCCTTTAACAGCCACAAACATTTTAACCCATTTTTTAATTCTTTTGTTTTTAAGCATCAGTTTGGTAAGTCCGTTTGATTTGGTACCAACCTTTTGCACGTAAGGAGTATTGATAACCGTAAGAGGTGTTCCCGAGAGATTTTCGCTTAACACCACATCTTTGCCTTGATAATCGATTAAAGCCTGTTTGTAGTCATCCGACACACCGCACTCTTCCGAAGCAATAAACACTGTTCCTGCCGAAACAGCATCGGCTCCAAGTTCCAGCATCTTTTTTAAATCGGTACCCCGCACTACACCGCCGGCACCAATAACGGGAATTTTACACTGTTTTCGCAGCAGGGGTATCAACTTTTCCGGTGGCATATTGCCTGCATGTCCTCCTGCCTGCGAGGTAACAGCAATAATGGCATCGGCTCCCAATGCTTCAACCTTTTGAGCATATTTCAGGTCAACCACATCGCAAAAAACCTTAATACCCTGTCCTTTACAGCGCTTAATAGTCTCTTCAGGGCTGCCCAGTGAAGTAATGATAAAATCCACTTTCATATCAATGCAGGTGTCCAACTGCGATTTATACTTAACATTTGACTTGTTCACAATCAGGTTAACACCAAAAGGTTTGCCAGTGGCTTTTTTTATTTCGGCAATGGCTTCGCGCAAAGCTTCATCGGTTCGGTAATTGAGCGCAGGAAAGGCTGCCGTAATACCGTTGTTTAAAGCTTCTATAATCATTTTAGTGTTGGATACCAAAAACATGGGAGCCATTATGACAGGGTAATCAATACCCATCATTTTGGTAAAAGGGGTTTCTATTTTAAGATTTTGTATCATTTTTTATTTTTTGGCTAAAATATTTAAAAATTGAAGTTAACACAATACAAAACTCATATTTTTAAAATTGTGCCGGCCTAAGATTATTTAAACCATGCTTGTTGCTGGAAAGTATTTCTGCTGTTAATAGCCTGTCTCCATATTCTCGAATTTAGTAATTCCATAAATCGGGAATAAATTTTTCTTTCCATTAAAAATTCATCTTTTATTTGGGTGAAAAGATTGTTGGTATTATTGTTTTTATTCGCACATTCGTTGTTTTTCTTAATTAAGACTTGCGGGTATGAGCTTATCAAAAATATTTGTCGCAAGGTTTTTAAAGCAAATCATCACAATATTGTTACCTTTGCAAGTTACAAATTAATTTATATGTCTCCGGTAAAAAATAAAGTCAAATCGGTTAACAGGCTTAAGGAGCCTGCTAAAAAGCGACCCTCTGCAAAAGGAAGGGCTGCGAAAAAGAAAACGGTTTCAAAATCGCCGGCAAAAAGAAAAGCTAAATTACAACGGAAAATTGACCCGCGGGTATGGCGAATAATTGGGTTTTTATCTATTTTGTTTTCGTTTTATCTGGTGCTTTCTTTCATCTCTTATTTTGTTAATTGGTTTGATTCAAATCCCGATACACTGGTTGATAAAACATTTCAGATTACACGGTATTTTAGCGATCATGCTCGCTTGGTTCAAAGCTGGACAGGTAAAACGGGTTCGGAGCTTTCGCATTTTCTGGTGTTAAACGGATTTGGAGTCGGAGCCTTTTTTATTGCCTTGTTGTTTTTTGAATTGGGTGTTCGCATGATGGTTAAATTCAAGCTATTGCGTAAATGGCGGCTGTTTGAGGGTATGGTTATCTCGTTGTTATGGCTGCCGTTGCTGATGACAATGATTTTTCCGCTTCATCCCGATAACATTATGGGCGGACTGTTGGGCCGGCAGCTTAACATTTGGTTGAGCCGGTACGTTGGTAATGCCGGCGAAATTTTTATGCTCATATTTGTAGTGGCTGTTTTTGTATTGATAGATTATCAGTTTTCATTTGTCAGGAAAAAGAAAAAGCGGCAAAAAGCTGAAAAGGAAAAAGAGATTGCATTGCAGAAAAAAGATGCCTCTGCGGATAAATACAATACTGTGGAGTTTTCGGTAGAAGAGGAAAGCAGAGATTTTGATAAAAAAGATGAGGCTGTCAAGCCTGTAGATACATCAGAGTCTGAACTAAAACCACCGGAACCGGTACTGGAAAATACAGATAAACAGGATGATGGTGAACCCGACGAGATAGAGCTTACGGTTGAAACCATTCCGCAGGAAAAAGAGGTAAAAAAAGCTGTTAAACCGGGCGACCATCATGGTATTGACTCTGATTTCGACCCGCGGCTTGATTTGCCCGACTATAAATTTCCACATCTTGATTTATTGGAAAAGTACGATTCGGGAAATGTACTTGTTGACAGGGAGGAGTTGGAAGCCAATAAGCTACGGATTGTTGAAACTTTGAAAAATTACAGTATTGGTATTGTAAAAATTAAAGCCACCATAGGCCCTACGGTTACGCTGTACGAAATTGTTCCGGCACCTGGTGTAAGAATATCAAAAATTAAAAACCTTGAAGATGATATTGCCCTGAGTCTTGCTGCCATGGGCATCCGTATTATTGCACCTATCCCCGGTAAGGGTACGGTGGGTATTGAAGTCCCCAATAAAAACCCAACCATCGTTTCCATGCGTTCGGTACTGGCTTCCGAGCGATTTCAAAATTCAAAGTTCGATTTGCCGTTGGCACTGGGTAAAACCATCTCCAACACCAGTTTTGTAGTCGATTTGGCTAAAATGCCGCACATCTTAATGGCTGGTGCTACCGGACAGGGAAAATCTGTAGGACTTAATGCCATTATAGCTTCGTTGCTTTATAAAAAACATCCTGCTGAATTAAAGTTTGTGTTGGTTGATCCTAAAAAGGTTGAACTAACCCTGTTTTCGCGTATCGAACGTCATTTTCTGGCTAAGTTGCCCGATTCCGAAGAGTCGATTATAACCGATACAAGGAAAGTTGTGCGCACCCTTAATTCGCTTGGAATTGAGATGGATAACAGATATGAGCTTTTAAAGGATGCCCAGGTGCGTAATATTAAGGAGTATAATGCTAAATTTATAAAACGAAAACTTAACCCGCTGCACGGACATCGTTACCTGCCTTATATTGTATTGGTGGTTGACGAGTTTGCCGATTTAATTATGACAGCCGGCAAAGAGGTTGAAAGCCCCATAACCCGTCTTGCACAACTTGCCCGTGCTGTGGGAATACATCTTATTATTGCCACTCAACGACCGTCGGTTAACATTATTACCGGAACCATTAAGGCTAACTTTCCGGCTCGAATTGCCTTTCGGGTTATTTCTAAAATAGATTCGCGAACCATACTGGATAACAGTGGTGCCGACCAGTTGGTGGGCCGTGGTGATATGCTTCTTTCAACAGGCAGCGATTTAATACGGTTGCAGTGTGCTTTTATTGATACGCCTGAAGTGGAGTTGGTTACCGATTATATTGGAAGCCAGCGTGGTTATCCCGATGCACTGCACCTGCCGGAGTATGCCGATGAAGAAGTTGATACCAAAGAGGATTTTGATGCCCGCGACCGCGATCCGTTGTTTGAAGACGCCGCCCGTATCATTGTACAAACACAGCAGGGTTCCACCTCGTTGTTGCAACGTAAACTGAAACTTGGTTATAACAGGGCCGGGCGTATAATCGATCAGCTTGAAGCAGCCGGAATTGTAGGCCCTTTTGAAGGTAGCAAAGCCCGCGAGGTAAGGGTAGCCAACGAAATGGCTTTGGAACAATTTTTGAAAGACCTGGATATGAATAAAGGATGATAATATGCAAACCCCGTAGGGGTGATATATTATAGCCTCGGGTGTTAACCCGAGGTATAAAAAAACCCAAGACCCGTTTTGGCGTGATTTTCGATGGCGAAGCCGAAAATCATGACAAAACATAAAATACAGTAAATTAATATTTTACAAATTTATAAACACATGAAACAAAAATTAGCAATTCCCTCTG
>CAYVWX010000100.1:0-10623 GCA_964455635.1 uncultured Lentimicrobiaceae bacterium
TATAATATGTCACCCCTACGGGGTTTTGCATAATCATGTTTCTGTGTGTTTAACTTGCTAATCATGGAGGTTTTATGTGTTTATTTTCTGATTTTTTCATAAAGCTTAATAAGGGCTCCCAACAGGTCGCCGGGAGTGGTTAATATTTGGTAATGATTTTGTCCGAACATCACCGGCAGGTAATATTTTGCCTGTGCCTCAATGGCAAGTGCGTAAGCATTTATCTGTTTTCGTTTTAGTTCGTGGAGTGCCTGTTTAACATCGCTGACTCCATATCGGCCTTCATATTTGTCGTAATCGTTAGGTTTGCCGTCAGACAGTAAAATTATCCACTTGCTTTTTGTATTTCTTTCTTCCAATAAGCTGCCGGCATGACGCAAAGCGGTACCTATTCGAGTATAACCCTGCGGTTGAACGGTTCCAATTTTAACTTTGGCACTATTCCAGGGGGTGTCAAACGATTTTAAGTTCAGGTAAGATGACCGGTTTCGTGTTTTTGAAAAAAAGGCTCCCATGGAAAAGTCAACGTTAAACTCCGACAGAATTTCGCCAAAAAGAATGGAGACCTGTTTTTCCACATCAATAATCCGGTTTCCCGCAGCATACCCGTCGGTTGACAAGCTGATGTCGAGAAGCAATAAAAGCGATAAATCTTTTTCCTTTTTGCGTTTCGACAGATATATTTTTTCGGAGGGTGTGTGGCCGGTTTTAACCTCAACAACATAATCAGTCAACGCGTCAATGTCAAAATCGTCGCCCTCTGTTTGCCTTCGTTGTTCTTTATACCTGTTGTTAAAATTGGCCAGCATCTTACGAAGAGCGGTAAGCGTAACAGCATGCTCATTAATGGTTTTTTTATAGTAATTTATGTCGTTTTGTTGCAGGGTTCTGGGGAATAATTTACAAAAGTCGCGTTTATATTTTCCTGCCGAAAAATCCCATTCGTCGTATTTTATAAAATAATTATCCGTTGTTGTTTCGCCGCTTTCCGAAACGGTAATGTTTTCAATAAATTCGGTTTGGTAAACCGAATGGGTTTCGTCGTCGGTCCTGACGGTATTTTTCATATTCAACTCATCAAGCGCATTTTTATGCTCTTCCATTTGGTCGTCGCCGTCAAAATCTTTCCAGATACCTCCATTGTGCTCTTCAAGGGTTTCTATTTTTTCAAAATAGTTGTGTACAACCTGATCTTCCTGCTGCTTTTTATCAACCTGGACCGTTTTTATTTCTTCTACGGCATTGGTAGCATTTAAAATGGATTCCACTTTTTCGGCCGCTTTTTTTGCCCTTTCGTTGAAATTTTTTAAAACATTGTTTGCTTCATTTTCCGGCAGATTCAACATCCATTTACCAAATAAAAAGGAGTAATCGGCCGGTTTGCCCGTTTCGGAGGCTATTTTTTTGTAACGGAATCTAAGCTCATCAAATACCGTTTCCAAAGGAGGATACTCGATAAACAATTGTTTTAACACCTTTGACGATGATTCAGCTGCCAGACGGCGTGCATTCTCAATTTGACCGTCATCGGTTTTATTAAGATTAAGATTAAGTGCCTTTTGTATTGAAAGATAAAGCGTACGGAAAAGATAAAAATTAAGGTTTTGTTTTAGTGTGGGCATCTCCCCGTACCGGGCAGGCAAAAAGAAATTATTGTTTTTATATCCGCCTTCTCTTTCGGCGGGAAAAATTTTAACGGGATGTCCGGTAACCGCATCTGCCAAAATGGTCAGCCGGCCTTTAATATCATCAAGGTAAACGGTTTCGCTGTTATTGGTTATGGATTTTTTTTTACGTTTTTTCAAATAATTTGAAAACAATCCAAAAAGATATTCATCGAAACTCATTGCAATTAAATCAAAAGATTTGACAAGTCTTTCATGGCTTCAATTATTTCAGGCTCATCGCTTAAAGGCTCCACCACGGCAGTATGAACCGCAAGCCGTTTTGGTAATCCCGAACGGATAAGTTTAGCGGCATCCACCAGCAACCGGGTTGAAACGGTTTCGGTAAGCCCAAGCTCGTTTAAGTTTCGTATTTTAGAAGCGATGTTTACCAGTTTTTTAGCCGTATTGTTATCAATACCTGTTTCGTTTATCAAAATTTCTCTTTCAATATTTTCTTCCGGAAAATTAAACGACATGGCCACAAACCGTTGTTTGGTAGATGGTTTAAGCTCCTTAAATCCTTTTTGATATCCGGGATTAAACGAGGCAACAAGCATAAAATCGTTGTGGGCTTTTACCGTTTCGCCCAGTTTGTCGATGTAAAGCATACGACGGTGATCGGTAAGCGGATGAATGGCAACAATAACATCGGGACGTGCTTCGGCAATTTCGTCGAGATACAATATATATCCTTTTCGCACAGCCGCTGTTAAAGGGCCATCAAGCCAAACGGTTTCGGCACCTTTTATAATATAGCGGCCTATTAAATCGGTTGAAGAGGTTTCTTCATGACAGGCAACCGTTATCATCTGTTTGTTTAATTTGTGAGCCATAAACTCTACAAACCTCGACTTTCCTGTTCCCGTGGGTCCCTTTAACAGTATTGGCAATCTGTTTTCAAAAGCTTTTTCAAATACTTCAACTTCTTTACCAATCGTGTGATAATAAGGTGCATTCATGGATGATTATGTTAAAAAACAGAGGAGATTGTCATTTAACAAAACGACAATCTCCCGTAATTATTTTTATTGTAAAAAATTACTCTGTTAAAGCTTCATCGGTAGGGGTTCCATATTTGATGAAGTCGATTATATAGAGGATAAGGCCTGTGGTCAGTACCGTTGCTCCAATAATCAACACCCAAAAGTGAACCTGAATTTTATTTTGTACGTCACCAAAGTCGTATCCCAAAATTCTTTCCAGATAAACCTGAGCTACACCGGCGGCGGCAAAAGCGGCAACCATGATAAACATACCAATATTCGACAGCCAAAAAGCAGCACGTCCGCGCGGGTGGTCGTACAGTTTACGACCGGTTAAATTGGGCATGGTATAGGTTATCATAGCCAGCACTATCATTGCGTAAGCACCCCAAAATGCCAGGTGGCCGTGCATAGCGGTTACAAGTGTTCCGTGGGTGTAAAGGTTTGTTTGGGGCAGCGTATGTGCCAGGCCTAACACGCCGGCTCCCAAAAACGAAACTATGGCCGCACCAAGGGTCCAGTAAACAGCCAGTTTGTTGGGATGTTTCTTTTCGCCTTTGCGATACATATTAACAGCCCAAAGTGTCATAGCCAAAAATGCCAAAGGCTCCATGGCTGAAAAGATACCACCTACGATAAGCCATATTTTGTTAACGCCAATGTAATAGTAGTGATGGCCCGTACCTAAAATTCCCGACAGGAAAGTGAGGCCGATAACAACATAGAGCCATTTTTCAATTACTTCGCGGTCAACGCCGGTAAGTTTAATAAGCAAAAATGCCAATATACCGCCCATAATAAGTTCCCAAACGCCTTCTACCCAAAGGTGAACAACCCACCAGCGGAAGAATGAGTCCAGAACCTGCGAATCAAACGAAATCATTCCTGGCAGGTAAAACAGTGCCGCTCCCAAAAGTCCTCCGAAAAGAACCCACGAGGTGGTGGTTTTCTTTTTACCTTTAATAATGGTCATCAGTAAAATTACAAGAAACAAAATAACATTGATGGCTACGAGCCAGTCGAGTTCGCGTGGTATTTCAAGAAATTTACGGCCTTCCCAAATGTTAAAATGGTATCCTAACAATGCTGCAACGCCTACAAGTGCAAGCGAAATTAATTGAACATAAGCAAGTTTTACCGACCAGAGTTCGTTTTCGCTCTCCTCGGGGATAATGTAATAGGCAGCGCCCATAAAACCGGACAACAACCATACTACCAAGGTATTAATATGTACTGTATGGGCTGTGTTAAAGGGAATTATGCTGTGTAATCCATCGTAACCCAAACGGGCAAAACCCATAATGAAGCCATAGGTCAATTGTATTGCAAGAAGCAACATCGACAATGCAAAAAACCAATAAGCTACTTTTTGTGATTTATATTTCATAATATTTAATTTTTAATTTTTCATTTTGTCAATGGACAAAGGCGACACACTTCTGTCAACTTTTTCAAAACCATTTAAATTTATATTACCTATCCATTTAAAGAAAGCAATAACATCGTTGGCATCCTGCTCACTCATGGCGTACGCCACCATTTTGCGGCCGCGAGGTGCCCAAGGCGTTTTCGACATTAAAACGGTTCGAACGTAAACTTCGCCTCTCCGTTTAATAACATTGGTTAGCTCGGGGGCATAATAGGCCCCTTCTCCCATGATTGTATGGCATCCCATACAATTGTTTTTTTCCCACAGGTGTTTGCCGCGGGCAACACTTTCGGTAATTTTATCGGAGTGACTTTGGTCTTGAGCTTTCGACAAGGAAAAAATTGTCAAGCCGATAAAAATAAAGAATGTGACCAACGAACCTGCTAAAAAAAAGGTTTTAGCTTGTTTTTTTGATAACATAACTACAGATTTAGGTTTATAATTGTTTTTGATAAAGGACAAATCTATCCTTTATTGTGACAAATGTAAAAATATTCTGCTAACAATTAATAAAAAGTTATTAACAGACAAAATCAGGCTGTTTTATGTAATCATGAAACTTTAACGGCGGTAAAAAGCAAAGTTCATACAAGCAAAAGAAATTATACTTTACTTTATTGCGGTGTATTGTTCAGTACTTTATGGTTACAAAAACGCTTTTACGGCTATATTTTGTGAAAGTTTTAATTTGATTTTCTTATTGTGCAATAAAATCAATTGCCGTTAAATTATATTTTTTAATGTAATTAAAGTTCCGTCGCGTTTAATTTCTTCCGATAATGATTTTATATCTTGATTTTCAAATTTTTCCAACAAAGCCTCTTTGAATTTGGAAACGATATTATGCACGGGGCAGGGGTTTTCGTCGCCGCAGACAGGAAGTCCCAAAAAGCACTCCGAAAAAATATCGTTTTTTTCAATAACACTTAAAATATCTAAAACATTCTTCTTTAAATTTGTGTTACCGGTGTAAAATCCGCCTGACGGGCCTTTTTCGGAGGTTACAATTTTTGCCTTTACAAGTTTTTGCAAAATTTTTGCAATAAAGTATTGTGGCACGTCTAACGATTCGGCTATTTGTTTAGAACCGAACTTGCGATTTACCGAACTGTTTTCAGCCAAAAAAAGTACGGCGCGAATGGCATATTTTGAAGCATTTGATAACATATTAACGACTATTAATCCTTCGACATATCATAAATAAAAAAAACGACGGTTAAAATACCGGCAACAAAAACAGATTTCAAAACATAGTCCATATAGGGCCACCCGACAAAACTGCCAATGGAGGCTATGAGTCCCAGTTGCAGCGTAAGAGCCAACGCTATTTTAACTTTTTTAGTCATGGTATCGGTGAGCAAATAAGGTAATAGGCGTTTTGAAACACCAAATTTTCAATTTGCTATACTGTTTATTTATATCCATAATTTCCAATTTAACTACCACTTGCAAAATAACTTATATACATTATTGGGTGTACGTGTTTTATATTCTATTATTTTACCCTTAATTATTACATCATATCGTTTTTCAACTAATTCATATCTTATAATAATAACTATATCTTTTCTTCGGATATCTATATAAGCACATCGTCTTTTCTTTCTAAAACCATTTGTCCAAACATAGACATCATGTCTATCTTCATGTCTATGTTTATCATTTATAACAGTAATATTATCTTCAACACAGACATTATGTCTATCTATATATCTATCCTTATATTAAACACTATATCTAAGTTTTGGTGATTTTATATTCTCACCATTAGTTTTAATAAGTTGCTTTTCTAAAAGTACACTTAGATGCCTACTTGCTGTTCTCTGTGTATATTTAAAATGTTCAGCATAATCTTTTGCAGAAACTTCACTTTGAGTTCTAATCCATTCAAAACCTCGTAATTCTTCATTCGATAAACTATCAATACCTCTATTAGGTATTACTTCTTTAATAACTTCAATAGTTCTGGGAAAAGTAACTACAACATTACTTCCATCATAATCAACAATTGGTAATGGAAGTTTATACTTCTCATGGAGAGATTTAAAAGTATCCATTCCAAGAGCCGATTCTTCCATGTATTCCATTTCGTTAAAGATGAAAGTCAATTTCTTATTACGACTATAAGATGTTGCAGTAAAGTTCTTCATGGCTTCTATTGTAATTGGAGGAATAGGTTTGCCAGGGCTTTTAACAATGATTCTGTCAGGATAAACGTCTAATTGTATTTTTGCCCCTTCTTTTGTATAATCGCGGTGTACGATGGCATTAATAATAGCCTCCCTAATTACTGGTATTGGAAATGAAGGAACTTGTTTTGCCTTTAAACTGGAACGGTCAATACTCGCCGGTAATACTTTCTTTAACCAATAATCAATTTTATCCGGCACCAAAACCAATGCATCTTTAAAAGTTTCTGTACCGGTTTCTCCATCTCCGTAATGTACTTTTGCTTTTACTGCTGCTTGCGGAAACTTATTTCTAGGGTTTTTACCAAATAACAATACAGCATTGCCAGTAGGTAAATATATTTTTGAGTCTTTATCAAATTCCAACAATTCCATTTCCTTTAATTCCTGAAGGAACGCTTCAGATTTAGGTTTATATATTCTTTTTGATTCAGTGATGAATTTTTGTAGGGCATCATTTGAAAGAGAATCCATATTAGTTTCAGCAGCTAACTTATTTAGATAATCTTGCGGTTTTTCTTTCTTTGTTTTTGCTTCAGCATTTTTCATTTTCGCCCATTTCATAAATTCTTTATTTTTTTCTTCTATCTCTTTATGAAATTCAGGGGCAAATTGATGGACAATTATATTATTCTCTGTCATGTGGTTAATTCCACCATGATCAACCGTTGGGTTTTTATCCTCAATACCAAACCATACTTCTGATATGCGTGCATTAACAATTCTTTGCGAACAAGATATTTTTGGTGCATTCCTTGCTCCGGGAGCACAAGGTTCAAGCGTTGCAAATAACCAACAGCCAGTTAAATCTTGATGCCTGTGTTTTTTATCAAGCAAAGTATATTCCGCATGGTCACCTTCCCTAAGTTCTCCTCTATAAGCAGTATCATATGTGCCATCTGGAAAAACCAATACTGCACCTACATAAGGGCTTGGTTTATTGTTATTCCTTTCTTTAATGGATTCCTTCATAACATCCACTGCAATCTTCATGTAATATTTTGGATCTTTGCGTTTATTCTCTTTATCCATAGCCTTTATTTTATCTCTTTTTTACCATTATTGTTTGAATATAGTTTTTTCGTTACATTACCCTCAACGGGTGTATATTAATAAAAACAGCGGATGACAAATGTACATTAAAAATATTTTAAGAACGTCGATGCCCGGCCTGATGTTACCAACAAAAAAACCTGCCGGATAAACGGCAGGTTTTTAGCTTCAGATTTTAAACTTTTGGTTAGTCCTCTATTTGGGAAAGCTTTTTCATCAATTCATTAATTGTTTTATTCTGATTTTCGATACTGGTTTTCATGGCTTCTATTTCAATTTGCTGTTTTTTATTAACCTCGATAAGCAGTGCGGTAATTTTTGAATAGTCAACCGATTTATACCCTTCCGCATCGGTTGAAACTATTTGAGGCAGTACTTCTTCCACTTCCTGGGCAATTACTCCGGCCTGTTTTGATTTGTCTTTACCGTTTTTCCAGTTGTAGAAATATCCGTTAAGATGGCTGAGTTTTTCCAAGGGGTTATCAATAACTGTGATATTTGTTTTCCACCTTCTGTCGGAAAATGTATTCCAGGCGTTGGCGCGGGCTGATGTTCCGTCACCTGAACTACCAACCTGCAATTTATACCCCGGTGCTGTAGTTCCTATTCCAAACTTTCCATTTTTAAGCACCACATTGTCACCATGATATAAAAACAGGTAGTTGGAGTTGTTGTTGTATCCGAACGAGCCCTTGTAAACCCCGCTTTTCCTAAACTCAATTACCGAATTATCTGAAGTTCCGTCAACAATTACTTTTCCCCGTCCCGAATCGTTTTTAACTTGTAAATCGCCTCTTACATCAAGCACCTCATCGGGATTTGCCACACCAATTCCTATTTTATAGGTGGTTTGATAAATATCGGTTCCGTAAATGGTGTTGCCAATATTTAATCTGTTGTCGTCGCTACTGTTAACAGTATTTACATTGTCGCCGATGAGAATATTGTAATCACCGGAATATAAATTATCGCCGGCATAATAACCCAGGGCAACATTGTGCGAGCCGGTGGTGTTGTCGTGCATGGCATAATGGCCCAAAGCTGTGTTATTTAAGCCTGAGGTGTTGCCGTACAATGTTTTTGAGCCGATCGCAACATTGTAAGTTCCGGTATTATCGGCCGGCGTTGTACTGCCTCGCAATGCGCCGGAACCTACAGCCGTATTATATGTATTTGTAGGTGTAACAATGCTGTTCGAATATTTCATGGCATCGTTTCCAACGGCTGTGTTATACCCGCCCCCGACATTGTTTAAAAGGGCGTTGTTGCCCAACGCCGTATTATAACGGCCCACCGTGTTGCCGGAGAGTGCAAAATAGCCCAATGCTGCATTGCCGTAACCAGTTGTATTGTTATTCATACTGCTGCTTCCTACAGTTGTATTGTTAAAACCACTTGTGTTAAGGTGCATGGTAACATCACCAACAGCTGTGTTATATCTGCCGCTATTGGAAGAAGCAGTAGTACTTCCCTGTAAGGCTTCGTAGCCAACTGCAGTATTGTAGGTGTTACGTCCCGTGCTCCGGTCGTCGGCATAATACATAGCCCGGTATCCAAGGGCGGTGGTTCTGCTGTTTGCCACGTTACTTTTAAGGGTTTTCGCTCCAACTGCTACAATTGACTTTCCCGAGCTGTTATCCGACAGGCTTAAAGTTCCCAAAGCTGTATTTAAGGTACCCGTGTTATCGGCAGGCGTACTGCTTCCGTACAATGCCTTATAACCCAAAGCAACATTTCCGGTGAAGACTATTGACGCAGTGTTGTTTGCATGATACATCGATTGAAAACCGACAGCGGTATTGGAGGTTGTTGCCACATTTGAAAGTAAAGCACTTTGCCCAAGTGCGACATTTGAATAACCGGTAGCATTGTTATTCATGGCTCCCTGCCCAACGGCAACATTACCATAACCTACTGTATTTGACAGTAAAGACGAGGCCCCAACAGCTGTATTGCTATATCCGGAAGAGTTGCTATACATCGTGTTACTACCAATAGCAGTATTCGAACCACCGGTATTGTTTGCGGCCGTTGTGCTGCCATGTAAAGCAGCATAGCCAATTGCCGTATTTAAAGTATTATGACCAGTCGTACGGTCATCCGCATAAAACATTGCATAATTACCAATGGCAATGGATTGGCTGTTTGCGACATTGGACCAGAGAGCCTGCTGTCCTATGGCGATATTATCCGACCCCTCTTTATTATTATTTAACGCATAGTTTCCGACAGCAACATTCCATTCCCCTGATGTGTTGTGATAAGATGCAAATGCACCTATTGCCGTGTTATTTTTTCCGGTGTTTAATGAGGGGTTGGAACTTTCGCCTCTTAATGAATTCAATCCGACAGCCGTATTAAAAGTTGATACAAAGCTTGCCGAATTATCAAAGTACCGCATCGACTCACTACCCACAGCAGTGTTTCCAATTTTGGCGACAGAACTGTTAAGGGCAAGACTGCCTATGGCAACATTCTCGGCTCCGGTTATGTTGTTTTGAAAAGCAGCATTACCAATGGCAGTGTTATTATTTGATGTATAGTCATCTTTAGTGCCTGCATTTTCACCAATAAACACCGACCCCCCCGAGTTCATTACCTCCATTCGGGCACTGTCGAAAACAAAAAATTCAGTATTTTTCATGGTAAAAGTAATGGCATCGTCGTCGGAGGTTTTCTCCACTTCAACTTTTGTGTCGCCATCGGTATCGGCAAGCGTAGTGTTGTTATTTGAACCGTATATTTCGCGCCATATTGAATTGGCGCGAAACCAAAAACTTTTGGTCTGCGTGTCGTAAACAATCAATCCGTTTGCGGGTGAAATAATGGATGTTCTTTGCCCTGTTGTCATACGAGGTATCAGCATTCCTTTTGAAGTAGAGGTAACATCAAGCATTGCCGAAGCATCAGGCACGGCACCGCTGGTGTTAACCGATACCTGAGAAAATAAAGACACAGAAGTTAAAAGAGCAACTGCAAAAATTAAAATAATAGGTTTTTTCATAATTGTGGTTTTTTATAATATTCTGTAAATTAAATAAAAAAAAGTGAAGTAGTATAAACCTGTTATGAGTTTTAGCAGGAAAAAAATTAAAAAACCCGTCTTTATCATTTGTTTAACAATAAATTAAACGGGTTAGAACCAAATTCCTACCTTTGGATTTTTTAAGTTTGAAGTGTACTAAAGTACTTGGAGTGCCTGGAGTACTTGGAGTGCCTAGAGTGCCTAGAGTGCCTGGAGTACTTGGAGTGCCTGGAGTACTTGGAGTGCCTGGAGTACTTGGAGTGCCTGGAGTACTTGG
>CAYVWX010000101.1:0-10506 GCA_964455635.1 uncultured Lentimicrobiaceae bacterium
AGGAAGTGCTTATGGAAGAAACCCTGAAAATTGCCAAAAACATTGCATCAAAAGGCCCCAAAGCCATTAAACTTATTAAACAGGTGGTGCGACAGGGTCTTGCCATGGATTTTGACAAAGGCTCAGCACTGGAAGCCGAAAAATTCGGTTCGCTGTTTGGCGAAGGTAACGAAGGAAAAGAGGGGATGACAGCCTTTTTAGAGAAAAGAAAACCCCAGTGGTAATAAATATTAAACAAATAATAACCAAAATAAAACAGTAATATGACATACAACGAAAGATTAGAAAATGTTGCAGTGTTGGGAGCCGCCGGAAAAATGGGAAGTGGTATTTTGCTGCTTACCGCCGTACACATGGCCGACCTGAGCCTGCAAAACAAAGACAAAACTTACGTGTTGTACGCTATTGACGTTTCTGACAGGGCGCTTACCGGCCTGATGGAATATCTCCGCGTTCAGGTACGTAAACTGGCCGAGAAAAAAACCGTTTGGCTACGCCAGATGTACGCCGGCCGCGAAGACCTTATTGAGAACTTCGACATTATTGACGAATACATTATGGATGTGCTTAAAATTGTGAGGCCTGTTACCGCCATCGAAGCGGCTTACAATTCAAACATAGTTTTTGAAGCTGTTAACGAAAACAGAGCCCTCAAGGTAAAACTCTTTACCCAAATTAAACAGCACGCCACCAAAGACGTATGGTTTTTTACCAACACCTCTTCAGTGCCCATACACCTGATTGACGAAGAAGCTCTGTTGGGTGGCAAGGTAATTGGTTTCCATTTTTACAATCCGCCGGCTGTTCAGCGTTTGGTAGAGCTTATAAAAACCGATAATACGCAACAGGAGGTGGTTGACTTTGCCTACGAGTATGCTAAAAACCTGAAAAAAATTGTTGTTCCTTCCAACGACTTTGCAGGATTTATCGGTAACGGCCATTTTATGCGCGACGGATTACACGGTATCAGCGAAGCTGAAAAACTGGCTAAAGAAAACAACATCCCTCTGCATCAGGCCATTTATATGATTAACAAAATTACACAGGAGTATCTGATACGGCCTATGGGTATTTTTCAGCTGATGGATTATGTGGGTATTGATGTTATGCAGTTTATACTTAACGTGATGAATCCGTTTGTTAACGACGAAGATCTGCACAGCGATTTGCTGGATAAAATGATGGAACAGGGTGTTAAAGGCGGACAGTTTTCAAGCGGAGCCCAAAAAGACGGTTTCCTGAAATATGAAAAAGGGAAACCCGTAGCCGTTTGGGATACGGATAAAAAAGAGTATGTCTCCTTTGATAGTTTCAAAACAGAGGCCGATGCCATGCTCGGTGCCATTCCCGAAACGGTAGTTCCCTGGAAAGCAACGTTAAAAATGAAAAACAAAGAGGATGTTTTCAGTACATTTTATACCGATTTAAAAGCTTCCGACACACTGGGAGCAACAATAGCTGTTCGCTACGGAAAACGCTCGAAAGCCATTGGCGAAAAACTGGTATCCGACAATGTAGCACACAATGCCGATGATGTAAATACGGTTATGCTTACAGGATTTTTCCATGCTTACGGACCTATCAACAACTATTTTGAATAAAAATTTTGACACCATGAAAAAATTAAGAAGAAAAGTATATATGACAGCCGGATACAACACCGTTTCGTTGGGAACCGGCCGTAAAGAGTTTAATCCACGCAAACCCCGCCCGGGCATCGAACATTACATTAAAGAAGCGGGGCAAGGGGTACTGAAACAAATTGGAGGTGCCGAAAATGTTGACGAATCGGTTATCGGAAACTTTATGGCGGGCCGTTTTAACAAACAGGGCCACCTCGACGGTTTTGTTCCAATGATCGACAAAGGCCTGAGTATGAAACCCGCCGTCAGGGTTGAAGGTGCCTGTGCTTCCGGAGGGCTTTCGTTGGTTACCGGTATTCGTCAGGTGCTGGCAGAAACATCCGAAGTGGTACTGTCGCTGGGTTTTGAAGTTCAAAATACCGTTAAAGCCATTTACGGTGCCGATATTCTTGCTTTGGCAGGATGGTTTAAAAATCGTAAAAAAGGACATGCTTACTTTTTTCCGGGACAATTTAGCGACCGGGCAGGTGCCTATTACGAAAAATACGGCTACGAACGCTCTCGTAAAGGAATGGCGCGCTGGTATGCCAACGCCATCGAAAATGCACGCCTCGACCCTACCGCCCAGGAGTACCATAACACCAACCCCGACCCCTACGCCACAGCTTTAAAAATGCAGCCCAACGGTAAATTTTTTGTTGACCACCTTACCGTTTTAGATTGCTCTAAAGTTTCCGATGCCGCTTCCGGTATTACCATTTGCTCCGAAGAAGGCCTTAAACGAATCGGGATTGATAAAAAAGATGCCGTAGAAGTTGTAGGCTTTGGCCATGCGGTTAGAGACATCACTTCGGACCCCACCGATTTAACAGAATTGGAAACCATTAAGTTTGCTGCACATCAGGCTTTGGAAAACGCCGGAATTACCATCGACCAGGTTGGAACGGTTGAAACTCACGACTGTTTTTCCATTGCAGGCATTTTGGCCGTGGAGGCTTTGGGGCTGGCAGCCAAAGGCGAAGGCGCCGATTATGTGGCTGACGGTAAAACAGGACGCAACGGCGAACTGCCATTTAATACAACGGGTGGCTTAATAGGCTGGGGACATCCCACCGGAGGAACGGGTGTTCATCAGGCCGTTACCATTTGGCAACAACTAACCGGAAAAGCAGGTGATGCCCAAATTAAAATAAGCGACGACCGTCCATACGGACTTACCATAAACATGGGTGGCGACGATGTTACGGTTACATCCATCGTGTTTAAACGCGGTGAATAACTTTACCGTAGTTGTTACAATAAAAAAACCGCATTCTTAACGGAATGTGGTTTTTTTGTGCAAGAAAAAAAATTATAATTTCTATTTTCTATCCTTTTACGTCAATCCAATCGTTTTACTTTAAACAACTTCCACCTAAAAAATATTAAAAAACCGTCTTTTTAAAATATTGTTACTTTTGCGCCGTCTTTTAAATATTGATTATGACCAAAATCAGAGCAGCTATTAAAGGTATTCATGCCTGGGCACCGGATTATATCCTCACCAACAAAGAATTGGAAAAAATGGTGGACACCTCCGACGAGTGGATTATGACCCGTACGGGAATAAAAGAACGCCACATTTTAAAAGGAGAAGGTAAAGGCACTTCCGATATAGGTGTTGAAGCGGTAAAAGGCCTGCTAAAAAAAACAAATACAGCTCCCGAAGATATTGATTTACTCATTTGCGCTACGGTAACACCCGATATGGTTTATCCGGCCACAGCCAACATTATCAGCGATAAAACAGGTATTAAAAACGCCTTTAGTTTTGATATTAATGCTGCCTGCTCAGGCTTTTTGTATGCGCTTGTAACAGCATCACAGTTTATTGAAACAGGGAAATATAAAAAGGTTATTGTGGTTGGCGCCGATAAAATGTCGTCGGTAGTTGACTATACCGATCGTACTACCTGTGTACTTTTTGGCGATGCCGGCGGTGCTGTTTTGCTGGAACCCTCGAATGATGATAACGGAATTATCGATTCACGACTTTATACCGACGGCTCGGGAAGGGTTCACCTGCATCAAAAAGCGGGAGGTTCGGTGCGGCCTGCATCGCACGAAACCATTGACAATAAAGAACATTTTGTTTATCAGGAAGGACAGGCCGTATTTAAATTTGCCGTAACCAAAATGGCGGATGTATCGGTAGAAATTATGGAACGGAACAATTTGAAATCGGAGGATATTTCGTGGCTGGTACCTCATCAGGCCAACATGCGTATTATCGATGCTACCGCACGCCGCATGGGACTGGAAAAAGAGAAGGTGATGATAAACATAGAGCGTTACGGAAACACTACCAACGGCACCATTCCCATGTGTTTATACGAATGGGAAGATAAGCTTAAAAAAGGCGATAATATTGTGCTTGCAGCCTTTGGCGGCGGGTTTACCTGGGGGTCGATTTATCTTAAATGGGCCTACGACAAAAAAGACAAATAATCTAAAACAATTGTTTTAATATTGGTTCTTTTCATAAATATCATCCAACAAATTTTTATAGTTGGCAAGTATTACTTTCCGTTTTAGTTTTTGTGTGGGTGATAAAAATCCGTTTAAAGGTGTCCAGTCTTCGCATACAAGTTTAAACTTTTTCACTTTCATAACTTTATTCAGCTCCCGGTTATATTTTTCCACCTCTTTTTCATAACGGGCTATTACTTTGGGGTTATCAACCATCTCGTTTTTACCGGATGCTTCAACGTGATGAATTTTACACCAATCGCTTAAAAATTTAAAATCGGGAACAATTAATGCGGCCGTATGTTTTTCGTTTTCACCCACTACCATTATTTGTTCGATAAACATCGATTCTTTAAAGATATTTTCAACCTGTTGCGGTGCCACATATTTACCTCCCGAGAGTTTAAAAATCTCTTTTTTCCTGTCGGTGATGCGTAACATTCTGTCTTTGTCAAGTTCACCAATATCGCCGGTATGGAACCATCCTTCTTTATCAATAACCTCTTTGGTTTTTTCAGGATCTTTGTAATAACCTTTCATCACGTTTTCGCCTTTTACAAGTATTTCGCCATCAGCAGCAATTTTAACCTGAACCGATGGGGGAACATATCCTACCCATCCAAAACGCACATAAGGATGAAAAACATTGTTAGCCGAAACCAAAGGGGAGGTTTCCGTAAGCCCGTAACCTTCCTGAACAAATATTTTTGCAGCCCAAAACACTCGCGCCAGTCGTGGTTGTAGTGCGGCGCCACCGGCAATAACTCCTTTAAGTTCTCCTCCGAGAGCCTCTCTCCATTTGCTAAAGATGAGCTTGTTGGCCACGGCGAGCTTAAAATTATAAAATGTACTTCTTTTAGCCGGATTGGGATTAAACTTATCGCCCACTTCCAACGCCCAGAAAAAAAGCGATTTCTTAATTCCTTTAAGTTCGCGGCCTTTGTTTACAATTTTATCGTACACTTTTTCAAAAACCCGCGGAACAGTAATAAACGTGTTGGCTTTAATTTCGCGCATATTCTCGCCAATGGTTTCAATATTTTCGGCATAATAAATGCTTAAACCGTGATATTGCCACAAATAGTTTCCGGTACGCTCTAAAATGTGCGACAACGGTAAAAAGCTCAGGGCTCGGTCGCCGGGATGTAAATATTTAACAAATTCGTCGGCCAGTTTAACGTTGCTTACAATGTTGTTATGGGTTAGCATAACACCTTTCGACAGTCCGGTTGTTCCTGAAGTATAAATTAAGGTTGAAAGGTCGTGGGGAGTTACTTCGTCTCTTCTTTTTATTAACAAAGGGCGCAATTCCGTCTCTTTACTTCTGCCCAAATCCAGAACTTCTTTCCAGTTTTTGCATCCTTCAACAAGGTCGATGGTGTATAGCTCTTTAAGGTTTTCGGTTTCGTCAAATATGGGTTTTAATTTTTGATACAGCTCTTCGGAGGCTACAAATAACAATTTTGACTCGGAATGTGACAAAATATGACGGTACTCTTTTGGGCTGATGGTAGGATAAATGGTAACCTGCACACAGCCTATCTGCGACAAACCCGTTTCAAGAAAATTCCATTCGGGACGGTTATTGGTTACAATGGCTACCTTATCGCCTTTTTCGAGGCCCAGTGCCAACAATCCCAAACTGACAAGATCGGCATTTTTACGATATTCGGCAGTGCTAAAGGTTTCCCAGTTACCGTTACGCTTAACGGCTAAAGCTACAGAGTGGTTATATTTCTCTTCCGAGTTTGTTAATACATCAAAAGTACGGGTTACATGGCTCATAATTGTTATTTTTTCACCAATCAAAGATACATGACTTTTTTGAGAAAACCTGCAGAGTCACAAAAATCATGTTGTTTTTGCATTCAAACAAAAAAGCCCTGCAAATTAATGCAAGGCTTTAATTGTTGTCGGGGTGAGAGGATTCGAACCTCCGACCTCGTCGTCCCGAACGACGCGCGCTAACCGGGCTGCGCTACACCCCGAATTTGAAAGAGGCTGCAAAACTAACAATAGCCTGCCAATAATACAACGTTATCAACCATTTATTTTCTTATTATCCAATAATAGGGGTTTTGTTTCTGTTTTCCGTTCCACACCTCAAAGTGAAGTTCGGTTTTTCCTTTCAAATTGGTATGTATTCTGCCCAAAGCCTGTTTAGCAGCTACGTTTTCGCCCACCGAAACATACACTTTTTCCAAATTGGAATATACCGTAAACCAATTGCCGTGTTTAACAATAACCGCTTTGTTGGTGTTTGAAATGGTGGCCACACTCACCACTTTTCCATTAAAAACCGCTCGCGCATTGCCGGCTTTTCCGGTAGCAATGTTGATGCCGTTATTTTTTACCATAACATGCTTAAGTACCGGATGGGGGTGGGTTCCATAGGGTTCCGAAATAAAACCGCGCGCGGTGGGCCATGGTAATTTACCTTTGTTGTTTTTAAACTGACTAGCCAGTTTTTTCTCCTCCGGCGTTAAGGAATAGTTGCTTTTACCCGAAGAGCTTTTTTTAACTTTGGTTTCGGCCGCAATAATATTTTCGATTTGTCGATTTAACTTGCCGGCTTCTCTTCGCTTTTTTCGAAGCTGTGCCCTGAGTTGCTTTTCTTTGGTAGCCAAATGAGAACGTAATTTATCTTTCTCGCGCTGATTGTTTTCGAGTTTTTTTAACTGAACATTCTCTTTTTCCAGTAATTTACTTTTTTGGGCTTTTTGCAAACTAAATTCCGTTAACTCTTTCTGTTTAACCGCTTCCATTTTTTTGATGGAATCGGCCTGATGACGAATAAATGTTGTTAACTCATCGAAATATCGCAAACGCTGATAAGCCTGATTAAGATCTTCGGCCGAAAAAAGATAAATAAGCTTGTCGAGCCGGCTGTTATTTCGCGATAAAAAAACCACCACCCGGGCATACTCATCCTTTAGGTTTGCCAGCTGTTTATCCATACTGCTGATGCCCGACTTTGTACTGCTGATTTTTTTTTCTAAAAAAACAATCTCTTTTTTTAAAGTGGCAACCAGTTGGTTACGTTGATTTATTTTTTGCTGAATTAACCGGAGTTGATACAACGTGTTTTTTTTGTTCTTTCGGGTTTCTGACAGCAGCTTGTTGGTGTAGTTTATTTCCTGTTCCAGTTTTTTACGCTTATCTTTTAAATTATCCGACTTTTTTTGCGCCAAAAGCTGAGACCCGAACAGCAAAATAAAGCCAAAAACCATCATAACCGAAAAGCGTTTTAAGGGGCTTCTTTCAGTATAATTTTTGGTGCTTGTCGGGTTAGGCTTCATAAATCAGTTAAAAAGCATATTTATATTTTGAAGGGATACGAAACGGGAAACGCATGGTTTCGCCAAAGTGCACTTTGCTGTAATCAACATCAATAACAAGGTCGTTATCGGAAAAAACAGAGATTTTAATTTTAAATGGAAACATTTTTCCTTCTACCTGGCGATAATCGTCGTACTGCACAATTAATTTCTTTTTTTCGTTACCTATTTCATTCATTTCAACACGCCGCATTCTGAAATTAACAGGGTCGAGCCACACTTTTTCAATAATAACATTGGTGGGCGAATTTCCTTTTTTTATCTTTCTTTTAACCTTTCGTTTTTTCACCATGGTTAACAAGTACATGTTGTCATCGGCTTTAACGTTATAATTATCAAGTTTATAATAGGGTAATTCGTTGGCTAAAATCATCGATTGAATAATAATATAGTCGATGGTGGTACTAATTAAAGTGTCAAGCATTTGATACTCACCCAAAAAATAGGTTTTGTTAAGCCTGTTAATAAATTTAATCGAATCGCGCGTTAATATTAAACGGGCAGCCTCAATGCCCATGGCCGGCGAAAACGAAATCCATAAAATACTGTCCTCGCGCATACGCAGCTGGCCTTTTAAACGGGTAGTGGATTTATTGTTGTTGTACGTTAAGCTCAGCTTTGCCGATAAATTGTTAAAGCTTAATTTATTTTCGTCCATTTTAAGCTTTAAATACTCAAACCCGTATTTTTTCAAATTTCGTTTGGCCGAAACTCTTTTTGATGAGCTGCAGGATGTAAAAGACAGAATAACGGCGATTGTAAAAATGAATATCGCCGGAGACATTAATGTTTTTTTTGTTGTATTCACCACCTCTTTTTTAAACTATACTTTTGCTATTATTTTTTATACTTTTTTGCTTTTTGTAAATAGTCTTCGGCCTCTTTAGTGCGTCCCAGTTTTTCAAGTATTTTACCATAATGTTCAAGCACGGTTCCGTTGGTGTCGCCGCCGTTATTAATGGCTTCCTCCTGCCAGTTAAGTGCTTGTTTATAATTTCCCTGCTGATAAAGTACCCATGCATAGGTGTCGATATTATTTACATTTTTAGGATCCAGGTTTACTGCATGGCGTGCCATGCGCTCGGCTTTGGTTAAATTAATTTTTTGCAACGATAAATAATAAGCATAATTATTTAAAACAATGGAGTTTTCGGGATTAATGGAAAGTACTTTGTCGTAAGCCTGAAAACAGGCATCGTAATTTTTTAACTGATAATATATTTCTCCGAGATAGTTGTAAAACTCCTCCAGTAACTGTTGATTTCCGGCAACAAACTCTTTACCTGTTTCAAGGCTGTTGGCTGCTTTTTCGTATTGCTTTAACTGATAATAGGCAATACCATTCATTAAATAAGGCAGCGGCTGGTTGGGAAACAAATCGATAACGTTATCCGATTCGTGCGCCAGGTTTTTGTAGTTATTCAAATACATATCGCAAAACAACAGTTGTTCCCAAACAGCATAATTTAACGAGTCCTGCTCAAGAACTTCCAATGTGAGGCGACGAGCCTGTTTATACTTTTCGTTTTGATAAAGCAACGAAGCATTAAGAGATTTAGCCATGGGCTCGTCAGGATGAACCTTGATTAAAATTTGTGATAATTCGAGAGCCTGCTTTTTCTGTATCTCGTCGAGCGAACCCGAATAGTAAGTTGATAAAAGCTTTATTTTTGTTTGTAAATCGAGGTGTTTGTTGGCCATACCTGCTTTTAGCTCCTCAAACGATTTTTGAAGGTTGTTTCGCTTTCTGTAAAAATCGGCCAGCGAAATATGAACATAAGGGTCGTTGGGATTTATTTCTTCAATTTGTTGATAAGCCCAAATGGCTTTGTCATCCATTTTATTTTGAGCACAATATTCAGCCAACAAAGCATAATAACGCGTTTCCTGCGGATTGGACTTAATCAATTTTTCATACTCCTTAACACCACTTTGGTAATCGCCCAATTGCGAATAGATTTTAACTTTTTGCATGATAAGCGGCTCGGTAATACCCACCTGCTCTTCAATTTTATTATACTCATCAACAGCCTTTTTATATTTGCCTGTAAAAACATAGGCATAGGCCAGTTCGTTTAAAAAGTTTAAATCGTCGGGGTACTGCTCCACCAGCTCTTCATAAGCTTTTACATACTCATTGTATTTACCCTCCTGCCGGGCAATTTTTCCAAAAGCGGCTTTATACCATCTGTTTTTACCATCCAAGGCAACAGCTTTTTTCGCCAGTTCGTAAGCTTCGGCATTCCGGCCATAAGCACTTAATAACTTGGCTTTTTCATAAAGTGCTGCCGGGTCGTTTGGGTCTGTTTCAAGTGCTTTTGAAAAGAAATCCAGTGCTTGTTTGGTATTTCCGGCTTCTTTTTGAATAACACCTTTTGCAAATAAATCGGCTTCGTGTATTGCCTCTTTTTGCGATAGTTTTTGGGGGTTGCTTTTACTTCCCTCTTTAACGGATGAACATGCTGTAAACAGCATCAAACCCGACAAAAAAGCTACCGCTATGATTTTAAACTTCATTATATTTTTTGTTTTCATCCGCATCTATTTTCCGGTATGGCCAAAGCCGCCCGTACCGCGTTCTGAATCGTTCAACACCTCAACCTGTTGCCAATCGGCATGCTCATGTGCCGAAATAATCATTTGTGCTATTCTGTCGCCATCGCTGATGGTATAGGCATCGTTGGAAAGGTTAACCAAAATGACCCTAATCTCGCCTCTGTAATCGGCATCAATGGTGCCCGGTGTATTTAGCACGCTTATACCGTGCTTAATGGCCATCCCGCTACGCGGCCTCACTTGTGCTTCGTAGCCTGTGGGCAATTCTATAAACAGCCCTGTAGGTATCAAAACCCGTTGTAAAGGATTCATGGTTACCGGTTCATCCAGATTTGCTTTTAAATCCATTCCTGCCGAAGCCGCTGTTTCGTATTGTGGTAATGCGTGTTTTGATTTATTGACAATTTTTATTTTCATCTGTTTATAAATTTGTAAATACTTGATATACTGTTTTATATGTTTTGTCATGATTTTCGGCTTCGCCCTCGAAAATCCCGCCAAAACCAGCCTTGTTTTATTTT
>CAYVWX010000102.1:0-10455 GCA_964455635.1 uncultured Lentimicrobiaceae bacterium
AATCTACAATTTGTCATAAATAAAAAACATCTCATCAACTCGAAAAGAATTACTTTTGCAACGGATAATAAACCGGTGGTAGCAAACCGGCAGACAGAAATAATTTGTGATAATTATGTCGTAATACGCTACACACCGCTACAAACAAATAAAACGAAACTATGTTGTTAAATATAAAGAATTTGCATGTTGCCATTAACGGCAAAGAGATATTGAAAGGGTTCAACCTTCAGGTTAACGAAGGTGAGATTCACGCCATCATGGGGCCTAACGGAACGGGTAAAAGTACGCTGGCAGCTGCCATTACCGGCCGCGAGGGTTATGAAATCACAAAAGGCGAGATTATTTATAAAGGTCAGGTAATTAACGATTGGACGCCTGACAAGCGTGCCAACGAAGGGGTTTTTCTGAGCTTTCAGTATCCCGTTGAAATTCCCGGAGTCAGCATGACCAACTTTATGCGAACGGCCCTCAACGCCAAAAGAGAATACCTGAGTCTGCCGCAAATGAAAGCCGGTGAGTTTTTAAAATTGATGGAGGAAAAGAAAAAACTGGTGGAGATAACAGCCAAGCTCACCAACCGTTCGGTTAACGAAGGCTTTTCAGGTGGAGAAAAGAAAAAAAATGAAATTTTTCAAATGGCCATGCTGGAGCCCACACTGGCAATTCTTGACGAAACCGACTCGGGCCTGGATATAGATGCCTTAAAGGTAGTGGCCAAAGGTGTTAATACGTTAAAGTCGAATGAAAATGCTTTTATAGTGATTACCCACTATCAGCGTCTGCTTGATTATATTGTTCCTGATTTTGTGCATGTTATGTACAAAGGTAAAATTGTAAAATCGGGTGGTAAAGGGCTTGCCCTTGAGCTTGAGGAGCAGGGATACGATTGGGTTAAAGAGTTGTATGGGGAAGAATAACAGAACATTATGAAAGCTAACAAACCATTATCGCCCCTTGAGGAAAGATTGTTGCAATATGTTGAAAACAATTTTTCTGCCATTTTTGATGAAAATCCAGATGTGTTGCGCAAACGGGCATTTGACTTTTTTAAGCAACACGGACTTCCAACTAAAAATCTTGAAAAATGGCGTAATACCGATTTGTCCGGTTGGTATCAAAAACCATTCTCACCTGATACAAAACCTGAAAAATTCACCAAACAGGTTAACGATATTTTTGAATGTACGGTACAGGGATTCGACTCCAACGTGGTGTCGGTTTTAAACGGCCATTATTACAGTCCTGACGAACTTCGATTGCAACAGTTTGATAACGGCGTCATCATAGGCAGTCTTGCCAAGGCTAAAGAACAATTTCCCGAACTGATACATAAATATATCGGCCAAATTGCCGACGCGGAAACCAATGGCATTACAGCTGTTAACGTGGCACTTGCCGAAGATGGCGTGTTTATATACATACCTGATAATGTGGAGGTGGCAAAGCCGGTTCAACTTATCAAGCTGGTTAACAAAAGGGGGTTGATGCTCAACTCACGTAACCTGATTATTCTTGGAAAAAACAGCAGGTTTACTTTTTTACATTGCGACGATTCCATCAACCACGACGACAGTTTTATCAATACCTTAACGGAAGTTCATATGGGTGAAAACGCGTCGCTTGATTTGTATAAATTGCAGAATATCAACGATGAAACTGCTTTGCTCAACAACTCCTTTTTTAACATGGATCGAAACAGCAGGCTCAACGTAAATGTGCTAACCTTTAACGGCGGACTTATTCGCAACGAACTGCATGTGAACCTCAACGGCGAAGGAGCAGAGGCAGACCTTAACGGCCTGTATTTGATGGATAAAAAACAACACATCGACAATCAGGTTTATGTTAACCACAATGCCCCCCGGTGTAACAGCAACGAACTTTTTAAGGGTATTTTGGATGAGGAGGCAACGGGCGTGTTTAACGGCTATATTTATGTTGCCCGCGATGCACAAAAAACCAACGCCTTTCAGCGGAACAACAATATTTTGATGAAATCAACGGCAAAAATCAACACCATGCCGTTTTTGGAAATTTATGCCGATGATGTGCAATGCAGCCATGGTGCTACCGTGGGACAACTGGATAGTGAAGCCATGTTTTACCTGATGCAGCGTGGTATTCCGTTTGATGATGCCCGTATGCTGTTGATGTTTGCCTTTGCTGCCGAAATTACCGAAAACATCAAAATAGAAACCCTCAAAACCAACATTGACGACATGGTTAAAAAAAGGCTGCGCGGCGAGCTCTCCATTTGCGACCGCTGCGTATTGCATTGCACCACACCCGACAAACCCATTGAGTTTGATATTGATTTAAGTAAAATTTAATGGGATATGCTGTTAACAACAGGTAGGTTAAGGTGTTGCTAAAAAGTGCCTGTGAAAATGAGGTTCGATAAAAGAGATAAAAAAAGTAGCGAGGCCGAGAATTGAACTCGGGACCTCCGGGTTATGAATCCGACGCTCTAACCAACTGAGCTACCTCGCCTTTTTTGGAGGTGCAAAAATAACAAAAACTCACACTTTGCAAACTATTAATGTGAAAAATATTTTTTGCAGATGAGTTTGCTTTGTTTTTTGCCCGATGCTAATTAAAGAAATACTATATTTGACAAAGTATTTTTTTCAGACCGTTTTTTAAGCTGACATTTTCCGGCAGGGACAGGTATTAGTCTGTCTTTGTTGTTTTACGTTATTAAGGTAAGTTGAGTTACCTTATTATAAAGGATGACTATTTATCGGGAAGCCTGAAAAAAGTATTGTTTGAACCGGTAATTATTTTGGATGCCGTTTCGTTGACTAATTGTGGGTAAAATGGATGACATTTATAAAACTATTGAAGGGGTATCGCAGGGAGTGTACAAAGAAAAAGGCAGTAAATTTATTGCCCGTGCTTACCATGTTGAAAGTGAGGAATCGATTAAGGAGGTTCTTTTAACATTAAGAAAAGAATTTTACGATGCCCGTCATCACTGTTATGCCTGGCGCATTAATGTGCGCGACGAAAAAACGCGTAGTAACGACGATGGCGAGCCTTCCGGATCGGCCGGGAAACCTATTCTAAATCAACTTTTTTCGTTTCAACTTTATGATGTGTTGGTTGTTGTAATACGTTATTTTGGCGGAACCAAATTAGGAGTCAGCGGACTGATTAATGCTTATAAAACATCAACAAGAGAAGCTTTGGAAAATGCGAAAATTATTGATAAAGAAATTCGTGATTTGTATCGTGTTGATTTTGAATATCCTTTAATGAATAGTGTGATGAGAATTATTAAAGAGGATAATTTAGTGATAACCCGTCAGCATTTCGATAACCAATGCACCATTAATCTTGCCATGCGTTTATCAACGATAAATAAATCGACAAACCGATTGAACAAAATTCAGGGGGTAAAGTTAAAAAAACTGTAAAGCAATGTTTTATCTGTTTGTGTACTGTTTGGCCTTATAATACATATAAAAAAATGAAAAACAAATATTGTAATGCCTTTTTTTTGAACTTTTTTTTGTTCACTTTTGTTAATTCAAATTTTGAGCCTAAAGCAGCCACATTTATAAATTGAAGTAGTATTAAAATTGTTTATATTGAAAAAAGAATTACTGTAAATGAAAAAAAAGCATGTAGAAGTTTGGAATAATATTTTGGCGGTTATAAAGGATAATATTCCTCTTCAGAGTTTTCAAACATGGTTTGTGCCTATTGTTCCACTTAAGCTGGAAAATAATATTTTGACTATTCAGGTGCCCAGTCATTTTTTTTACGAGTGGCTTGAAGAGCATTATATTAACCTGCTTAAAAAAACCATTAAAAAAGAGCTGGGAACCACAGGCAGGCTTGAGTATAGTATTATTGTTGAAAACTCCAATTACGGGAGAGGCGGTTACTCGGTGAAATACCCCACGTCAAATAAAAAAGCTGTGCAAAACAGGCCTGTAAATATGCCTGTTAATTTGGGGCAGTCAAAAGAAATTCCAAATCCGTTTATTATTCCCGGATTAAAAAAAATAAAAGTTGAGTCGCAGTTGGTCGATTCGTACTCTTTCGATAACTTTGTGGAAGGCGACTGCAACAGGCTTGCCCGTTCAGCCGGTTGGGCTGTTGCCGAAAACCCGGGTAAAACTGCCTTTAACCCGTTGTTTGTTTATAGCCAAACGGGGCTTGGTAAAACACATCTGGCTCATGCCATTGGCTTACAGGTTAAAAATAATTTTCCCGATAAGGTGGTTTTGTATGTGCAAACCGAGCAGTTTATCAATCAGTTTATCGATTCGGTACGAAACAACAATCAAAACGATTTTGTTCATTTTTATCAGATGATTGATGTGCTGATTTTAGATGATATTCAGTTTTTGGCCGGAAAGGAAAAAACCCAGGATGTGTTTTTCCATGTGTTTAACCATTTGCATCAAAACAACAAACAAATTATTATTACCTCCGACAAGCCGCCTGTTGAGTTAAAAGGGATGGAGCCTCGGTTGCTTTCAAGGTTTAAATGGGGATTGGCAGCCGACCTGCAGGTGCCTGATTTGGAAACCCGTATGGCCATTTTGCAAAAAAAACTTTATTCCGATGGTATAGAAATGCCTTTTGAAGTGATTGAGTATCTGGCTTATAGCATTACCACCAATATTCGCGAAATGGAGGGCGCCCTTATATCGATTATGGCCCAATCTTCGCTCAATAAAAAGAAGGTAACTCTGGATCTGGCTCGTCAAATGATTGATAAGTTTGTAAAAAGTACCGTGCGCGAAATCTCCATCGATTACATTCAAAAAGTGGTTTGCGACTATTTTAACCTGCCGGTAGAAGCCATAAATTCAAAAACACGGAAAAGAGAAATTGTACAGGCACGACAGCTGGCTATGTTCTTTTCAAAAAAACATACCAAAAATTCGTTGGCAACCATCGGAATCCATTGCGGAAATAAAGATCACGCAACGGTGTTACATGCCGTTAAAACCATTAATAACCTGATGGAAACCGATAAGCAGTTCAGGGTTTATGTTGACGACATCGACCGTAAACTGAAAATGTAAAAACAACCAAACAATACATTGAAAACCCGTTGATAACATCGGGTTTTTTTATTGGGTAAATTTTGTCCGGTGTTGCAAAAAAAAACCTCGTGAAAAAAAATTTCACGAGGTTTATTTTGTGCAGGATGTTTTTTAAACATCAAATTTAATTCCTTGTGCCAGCGGCAGGTCGGTGCTGTAATTAATGGTGTTTGTCTGACGACGCATATAAATTTTCCATGCATCCGAACCCGATTCACGGCCACCACCGGTATCTTTTTCACCACCAAAGGCACCACCTATTTCTGCTCCCGAGGTACCCAGATTTACGTTGGCGATACCACAATCGGAACCGGCATAGGAGAGGAAAGTCTCGGCTTCGCGCATATCGAGCGTAAAGCATGCCGATGAAAGTCCTTGCGGAACATCGTTTTGTATTTCGATGGCGTTGGTAATGTCGCCTTTGTATTTAATAAAGTAAACGATGGGGGCAAAGGTTTCTTCCTGTACAATTTGATAGTGGTTTTCCGCTTCGGCAATACAGGGCACTACATAGTTGCCCGATTCGTAACCTTTTCCATCAAGTACTTCGCCTCCGAAAAGAATTTTGCCTCCCTCTTCCTGTACCTTTTTAACAGCATGTTTGAAAAGCTCTACGGAGTTTCCGTCAATTAATGGCCCTACCAAATAATCTTCATCCAAAGGATTTCCTATCTTGGCTACTACATTTTTATAGGCTCCGATAAATTTATCGCGTACTTCATCGTATATATCTTCGTGAATAATTACCCTGCGGGTTGTTGTACAGCGTTGTCCGGCGGTACCAACAGTACCAAAAACAGTTGACATAACAGCCATCTGTATGTCGGCGCTGGGAGCAATAATTACTGCATTGTTTCCGCCCAGTTCAAGAATAGTTTTGCCAAGCCGTTTTCCTACAATGCCGCCTACCCGTTTGCCAACCGCAGTAGAACCGGTTACCGACATTAACGGAATGCGTTTGTCGGCAAGGAAATTATCGCCCATCACCGACGATTTGGCAACCACCAGATTAAATACCCCTTCGGGTACGTTGTTTTCCTGTAAAACATTGTTAATAATACGTTGGGTGGCAATGGCTGTTAAAGGTGTTTTCGACGAAGGTTTCCAAATTACAACATCGCCGGCAATGGCGGCAAGTGCTGTGTTCCATGCCCATACGGCAACCGGAAAGTTGTAGGATGTAACAATGCCCACAATGCCCAACGGATGGTACTGTTCCGATAAACGATGGTTTACACGCTCCGATTGCAGGTTGGTGCCGTTGATTAAACGCGATTGGCCGGTGGCAAAATCGCAGATGTCAATCATTTCCTGAACTTCACCAAGGCCCTCCTGATAAATTTTTCCCATCTCCAGGGTTACCAATGCGCCAAGCGCCTCTTTTTTCTCGCGCAGGGCAAGACCAATCTGACGTACAATTTCACCTCTTACGGGTGCAGGTACTTTGCGCCATACCTTAAAAGCTTCCTGTGCTTTTTTAATAACGTTTTCGTAGTCGTCGAGGGTGGCGTTTTTTACTTTGGCAATCTCTTTACCGTCGATTGGCGAAGAGGAGGATGTTACGGCACCTTCGGTGTCGTACCACTGCGAACCGGTGGATACTCCTTTATTAATTTCTTCAATTCCCAACTCTTTTAAGATAGAGCTGATATCGGTTACTTTACTCATAATTAAATAGTTTTTACTGTTTTTGGGTTTGTTTATTATTTGCCGCAAATGTATAAAAAGGAGGTGTGTTTACCTACTTGTTTTAAAATTTATTTTTCTGAAGAAAGATAAATTGATGAGGACAAAAATGGTTTGACGGTCAACCGGCTAATTCGCCGAGATTGTGTGCTATCAGGCTGAAACCGGTTTTAAGAGGCAACTTTTAGTTTAGAAACATTGGCCTGATTAAATTTTTCTTTGGCATAGCGGAGGGTTACTCTGAATGTTTTTTTACTTTTTTTGTCCGAAGGCAACTCAAACATGGCATCCATCAATATGGCTTCCAATATCGAGCGTAGTCCTCTGGCTCCCAGTTTGAATTCAATAGATTTTTCTACAATAAAATCATACACCGATTTCTCGAATGTAAGTTTGATACCATCCATTTCAAATAGCGATTCAAACTGCTTTATCAAAGCGTTTTTGGGCTCAAGTAAAATTTTTCTTAAAGCCTCTTTGTCCAAAGGATCAAGATAGGTGAGTATTGGCAGGCGGCCTACAATTTCGGGTATTAATCCGAACTTTTTAAGGTCGGCAGGCGAGATGTATTGCAGTAAGTTGTCCTTGTCCACTTCGTCATCTTTGTGGCCGGCAAATGAGTAGCCCACCACCGCTGTCCGCAGGCGGGCAGCAATAATACGTTCGATACCCTGAAAAGCACCTCCGGCCACAAACAGAATGTTTTTAGTGTTTACCTGAATCATTTTTTGTTCGGGGTGTTTGCGGCCGCCCTGTGGCGGAACGTTTACAATGGTGCCTTCCAGCAGTTTAAGCATGGCCTGTTGCACGCCTTCGCCCGAAACATCACGGGTAATGGACGGGTTGTCGCTTTTGCGGGCAATCTTGTCAATTTCGTCAATAAAAATAATACCTCGCTCGGCTGCTTCCACGTTATAATCGGCAGCCTGCAACAACCGGCTTAAAATACTTTCAACATCTTCTCCCACATAACCTGCTTCGGTTAAAACGGTGGCATCGGCAATGGCAAAGGGCACATGAAGCATACGGGCAATGGTTCGGGCAAGCAATGTTTTACCGGTGCCTGTGTCTCCCACCAGAATAATGTTCGATTTGTCGATTTCAACTTTTTTTGCCATGGCGTCGTGGCCAATGCGTTTGTAATGGTTGTAAACGGCAACCGATAGAATTTTTTTTGCCTGTTCCTGGCCTATCACATATTGATCGAGAAAAGCTTTTATTTCGGCCGGGGTTTGCATTTTGTCATCCTCCGGCATCTTAAAGTCTTTTTGCTTCGATTTAACCTCTTCTTTAACAATAAGATATGCTTGTTCGGCACACTCGTCACAAATTTGGGCATGAAGTCCTGAAATTAAAAAGCCCACACTCGATTGTGGTCTTCCGCAAAAGGAACAGAAAGGTTCTTTAGTGTTTTTTTTCGCCATTTGCTTTGTGTTGATATTTGTTTGTAAAGGTATTAAAAAAAATTGCCACCCGAAACCCCGTTTTAATAAAGATATGTGAATATCTATTTAAGGTAGGCCGGATGGCAATATTTATTACAATTATTTATTTTGTTTTTTTTCTGATAAGAATTTCATCAATCATTCCGTAATCTTTTGCTTCTTTGGCGGTCATCCAGTAGTCGCGGTCCGAATCGTTCCAGACCTTTTTATAGGTTTGTCCCGAGTGTTTGGAAATAACTTCGTACAATTCCTTTTTAAGTTTTGAAATTTCGCGGGCGGTAATTTCAATATCGGAAGCCTGGCCTTGTGCGCCACCCATAGGCTGATGTATCAAAACCCGTGAATGGGGGAGGGCGGTACGTTTTCCCTTTTCGCCGGCACACAGCAGCACGGCACCCATGGAAGCTGCCATTCCGGTGCAGATGGTTGCTACATCAGGCTGTATGTATTGCATGGTGTCGTATATTCCCAAACCTGCATATACCGAACCTCCCGGTGTATTTAAGTAAATTTGGATGTCGCGTTTTGAATCGTTGGACTCTAAAAACAGAAGTTGTGCCTGGATAATGTTGGCAACATAATCGTCGATGGGGACACCTAAAAAGATAATCCGATCCATCATCAACCGTGAAAAAACATCCATCTGCGCAACATTAAGCTGGCGTTCTTCAATAATGGTTGGCGAAATATAGTTGCCGTAAACTGAGTTGTAGCGGTCAAGTGTAAGACTGCTGATACCCATGTGGCCGGTGGCAAATTTTCTGAATTCTTTACTGCTATCCATAATATGGTTTTTTGCTTTCATAAATATTTTTCAAAAGTAATAAAAGTGTGCAATTAGATTTTTTGCATAATCTCCATAAATTTCTCCGTAGTAACCACCTCTTCAACAGTTTTTATGTTTTCTTTAAAAACAACACTGAGTTTTTCGTCCATCAGCTCACTGTAAATTTTTTGTCCCTCTTCTTTGTTGCTTAATATTTGGTCAACAATTTGTTCTACTTGCGGGTTTGAGCTTTCTTTTCCCTCAATCTGAAAATAGGCTCTTACTTTGTCGCGAACATCTTCGTTGGTAACGGTAAGCTTGTCGCCAAATTGCGCTCTCAGTTTGTCTTCAACCAATTGCCATTTAAACGATTTGGCATAGCTGTCGTACTGTGTTTCCAATTGTTCTTTGGTAATTTTACCCTGGTTACTATCTAACAGCCATCGTTTTAAAAACTCATCAGGTAATTCAATATGACTCTCTTCTATCAATTTTGAAACGGTATCGCCGGTAAACTGGCGGTCGCTGTCTTTAGCGTAATGTTCTTCCAAATCTTTTTTAACACGAGCTTTAAACTCCTCAATGGTTTTAATATCATCCGAAGGATATACCTTTTTAAAGGTCTCTTCATTCAGTTCGGCATCTTTGTGCCGTATTATTTCCGAGATGGTGATTTGGTAATCCGATTTAAGCGCTTCTTCAGGTATTTCTTCACCTAACAGCGCTTTTACTTTGGCTTCGTCTTTAAACGCCCTAAAGGGATTAAAAGTTACAACCGAGCCTGATTTTTTACCGTAAAGTTTTTTCTGAATGGTTTTTAACTTGATGTCTTCAATTCGGAAATACCCATCTTTTTTAACTCCGTTTTCAACAACTTCACCGTTTTCGTCGAGCTGTTCAAACAAACCCTGAATGCCGTCTCCCTCTTCTGCTGTTTCAGGATGCTCTTCTTCTCCAAACCGCGTTTTAATGTCGTTAAGGGCGTTTTCAATTTCTTTGTCGGTGACTTCAATTTTATAATAGGGTACTTCCAGTCCCTCTTTTTTCAAATCAACATCAAATTCGGGAGCAATACCAATATCGAAAAAGAAATCAAGCTCTTTGTCGGTGTTAAAATCAATCTGTTTGGTTTTTTCCATGTTTGGTAACGGATATCCCAGCGCATTGATTTTGTTTTCATCGATGTAATTGTTTAACGCTTCGGATACTGTTTTGTTAACCTCTTCGGCGGTAACCGATTGCCCGTACATTTTTTTTATCATGCCCATGGGCACCATTCCCTTACGGAAGCCCGGCATATTGGCCTTTTTACGGTAATCTTTTAAAGTTTTGTTTACTTTTTCACTATAATCTTCTTCTTTAAGATGAATGTGAATAATGGCCTGAAGATTGCCATTGGGTTCCTGCGTAATATTCATGAATTAATATTTAAAAAAAAGTGCGGGTGAAGGGACTCGAACCCCCACGCCTTGCGGCACCAGATCCTAAGTCT
>CAYVWX010000103.1:0-10453 GCA_964455635.1 uncultured Lentimicrobiaceae bacterium
CGTGATTTTCGATGGCGAAGCCGAAAATCATGACAAAACATAAAAATCAAAATATTAGATTAACCCTGTGGAATAGTTTTCAAATTTCACAGGGTAAACAAAATTATAAACACATGAAAAATATTTACCTGTTGATTTTTCTGATAACATTTGCAGCATGCAATGCACCGTCAACAAAAAATAATCAAAACCAAAAAAAAATAGTTTTGACCGAAGCCGCTAAAAAGCATCTTATTATTGAAGGTGAATCTTTGTCGAAACAAGTGGCTGTTGTTTTACAAAA
Organism: uncultured Lentimicrobiaceae bacterium; assembly: GCA_964455635.1. GTDB lineage: Bacteria > Bacteroidota > Bacteroidia > Bacteroidales > F082 > B16-G9. The sequence continues at coordinate 284 of CAYVWX010000103.1, forward strand.
AAACCTGAAATCTGCTATTAAAAATCACGGTATCGACGGGGCTATCGGATTTTGCCACGGAAAAGCAATTAGTTTAACCGATTCGGTGGCCAAAGCGCATCATGTTACCATCAGGCGTTCAGCCAAAAAATTCAGAAATCCTTTTAATGAAACATCAAAATTGGAAAGCGATGTTTATAAACAGTATGTTCTCGACTGGCTTGGAAACAAACCTTTAAAACCTCAAATAATTGTTGATAAAAACGGTCGGCCGGTTTATTACGGTTTAATAAAGCTAAATAAAAAAGTATGTTTGCAGTGCCATGGGCTTCCCGGAAAAGATATGCCTGTGGAACGTGAAAAGAGAATTAAACAGCTCTACCCCGGCGATAAGGCTGTTAACTTTAAGTTTGGCCAGCCACGCGGCATGTGGGTAATAACATTTCCGGAATATAAAGTTGAGAATTAGAAACCATAAAACTACCTGATGGGCGTAAAATGCATACATTGTGGCGAAGATTGCGGCAGCAATCCGGTAATGTGGGACGATAAGCCTTTTTGTTGTCATGGTTGTAAAACCGTTTACCAGATTCTTAACGAAAAAAAACTGGATAAATATTACGAAATTCAGCCCATGTCGGGCATTAAGGTTGAAAAAGCCCCTGTGGGTAACAAGTATGCCTACCTCGATTTAGACGAAATAAAAGAGAAACTTCTGGGCTTTTCAGATGGCGATATTAGTAAGGTTACCCTATTTATACCCACCATCCATTGTGCTTCCTGTATCTGGCTGCTCGAAAATCTGAATACCATTAATCCGGCCATTATCGCCTCAAACGTAAATTTTCCTCAAAAAAAAGCAACAATCACCTTTAACAATCAGCAAATTACGTTGCGCGAGCTTGTTGAACTTCTGGTTTCCATTCATTATGTTCCCGAAATCACGTTAGATCAACTTGAAGAAAAGAAAAACAGCAACTCGTCGCGTGATGTATTGTTAAAAATAGGTGTAGCAGGATTCAGTCTGATGAATGTTATGTTATACAACTTTCCGGAGTATCTTCCGGGAGGTGACCAACTGAGCGAACTGTTTACCAAATTTTTCGGCTATATGAGCTTTGCCCTGGCATTACCGGTGGTTTTATATAGTGCCAACGATTATTATCTTTCTGCCATTAAGGGATTGCGTCATAAAATTGTAAACATCGACGTACCCATCACCCTGGGTATTTTTACACTGTTTGTGCAAAGCAGTTACCAAATATTTACCGGAGAGGGAATCGGATATATGGACTCGCTGGTGGGACTTGTATTCTTTTTGCTGGTAGGTAAATGGTACCAAAGCAAAACCTATCAGGCACTCTCGTTTGAACGCGACTATAAATCCTATTTTCCGGTGGCCGTTACAACCATTGTTGACAATAAAGAGGTAACCATCCCCTTATCAAAATTAAAGGAAAAAGACAGAATTTTAATCAGAAATCAGGAACTTATTCCTGCCGATGCCAAATTGTTAAAGGGAGAAGCCGAAATAGACTACTCCTTTGTTACCGGCGAATCACTTCCGGTAAATAAAAAGGCCGGCGACCTTATTTTTGCTGGCGGACGACAGGTTGGCAGCAATATTGAACTTGAAGTTGAAAAATCGGTTGATCAAAGTTATTTAACACAGCTCTGGAATCAGGAGTACCACAAACAAAACAAGGAGTCGGAGTTAAACCACATTGTTAACAAGGTAAGCGAATATTTTACCTACGCCGTTTTGGCCATCGCATCGGCAGCCGGAATTTACTGGCTTATAAACGATTCGTCGCTGGCACTGTTTGCTTTCACCTCGGTGCTGATTATTGCCTGTCCCTGTGCGCTGGCATTAACCATTCCGTTTACTTTTGGAAGCACCATGCGCGAATATGGCCGCAAAGGATTCTACATTAAAAATGTGGAAGTTATTGAAAACCTCAGGAAAATTGATGCCATTGTATTTGATAAAACAGGTACCCTTACGGTAAACCGTTCAATGAAAGTAGAGTTTATAGGCGACGAACTGTCACAACATCAGCTAAAAGTTATTAAATCGCTGGTTTCCAACTCAGGTCACCCGTTAAGCATTACCATTAAAGAGTATATTGACGTTGACTCGGAATTAGCCGTAACAGACTTCAAAGAAATTGCTTCACTGGGAATAACAGGCATGATAGAAGGAAAAAGGGTAAACATCGGTTCACGTAAATTTGTTACCGGTAAAGATGATAACCAGCCGCTGTCAACCAATGTTTATGTGTATTTAGAAGATAAAATATTGGGATACTTTAAAATAGAGAACCAATACAGAGAAGGGCTGAAAGCCGTAATCGACAGCCTGAAAAAAAGATATGAGCTTTACCTCCTCTCGGGAGATAACGAATCGGAAAAAGAAAATCTGTTGCCTCTTTTTGGTTCGGAAGCCAAGTTGCTGTTTAACCAAAGTCCGACAGACAAACGTGATTTTATCAGAAGACTAAAAAGTGAGCACAAAAAAGTGCTGATGATAGGCGACGGCCTTAACGATGCCGGAGCCCTGATGGAAAGCGATGTAGGGTTAACCGTTGCTGACGATATTTACAGCTTCTCCCCTGCCTGCGACGGTATCATCGAATCCTCAAAATTCAGGATGCTTAACAGGTTTATTACTTTTACGGGATATGCATTTAAGGTCGTCGTAATAAGCTTTGCCATTTCGTTTTTATACAATGTTGTCGGGCTTTATTTTGCCGTTAGCGGTAGTATGTCGCCGTTAGTAGCAGCCATTTTAATGCCCATCAGTTCGGTGAGCGTGGTTTTGTTTGCCACTTTATCAATCAGGGCACTTTCAAAATACAGACTCTGATAAAGGGATACCTCAACTTTTTTAATATCCATTTTCAGACTTAAATAAATCCGGCAGGTAGTACCCGTCAATGTGTATAAACAATACTGTTACAATAATTTATCATCAACACTTGTTAATTTTAAATTAGGCGGTTAACATATTTATTAGTTTAACAGGCATGTTTTTATTTGTTTTCTCAACCGGATAAGTTCTTTTTTTAAAAAATTTACTAAAAAATCAAAGCAGCACATTATCAGGTAAATAATACAAAATATTAGGTTTTTATGATAAATTTCATAACTTTACGCCTCTAAAAGTTGATTATTTAAGATTTTTTAATATTTTTGGACAATTCATTAATCAAGCACCTTATTACTTAAATGTCGATAGTTATTTTACTTGCAATAATAGGAATCCTGGTGGCAGGCGGTTTTTTAGCGGCCTTTTTATGGGCTGTCAAGAGCGGTCAGTACGACGACACCGAATCGCCTGCCATGCGTATGCTGTTTGATGACACAAAACCAAAAGAGGAATTATAAAATTAAATTAATTAAACCCTTAATAAATTAATCAATTAACAAAGCGTATGGAATTACAAAAGTTTACTTACGACAACAAGTTATCCAAACTGTTTATGTATGCCACCATTTTATGGGGCGCCGTTGGATTACTTGTAGGATTAACAGCTGCCTTTGAGCTTATATTCCCAAGTTGGAACGGTGGAATACCGTGGCTCACCTTCAGCCGTATCAGACCTTTACATACCAATGCAGCAATTTTTGCTTTTGTTGGTAATGCTATTTTCCTTGCTGTGTATTATTCTACACCAAGGTTACTAAAAACCCCCATGTTTAGTAAAAAATTGGGATGTATTCATTTTTGGGGCTGGCAAGCCATTATTGTAGCTGCTGCCATTACCCTGCCTTTGGGATTTACCCAATCAAAAGAATATGCCGAATTGGAATGGCCTATTGACCTTGCTGTAGTTGTAGTATGGGTAATTTTCGGTATTAACCTTATCGGTACATTGGTAAAACGAAGAATTAAACATATTTATGTTGCCATCTGGTTTTACATTGCTACCTGGGTTACCGTGGCTGTTTTATACATTACAAACAACATGGCTTTACCGGTATCTGCCATGAAAAGTTACGGTGTTTATGCCGGTGTACAGGATGCTTTGGTTCAATGGTGGTACGGACACAATGCTGTTGCATTTTTTCTGACAACTCCCTTTTTAGGGTTAATGTATTATTTTATCCCAAAAGCTTCAAACAGACCTGTTTATTCATATAAACTGTCCATCATTCACTTTTGGGCGCTTATTTTCCTTTATATCTGGGCAGGACCTCATCATTTATTATACTCTGCATTACCTGACTGGGCTCAGGCCTTGGGTGTAGTGTTCTCTGTTATGTTAATTGCTCCGTCATGGGGTGGTATGATTAACGGGCTGTTAACACTGAGAGGCGCCTGGGACAAGGTTCGTGAAGACCCCATTTTAAAAATGTTTGTGGTTGGTGTAACTGCCTATGGTATGTCAACTTTTGAAGGCCCTATGCTTTCGCTTAAAACCGTTAATGCATTGAGTCATTTTACCGACTGGACCATTGCCCACGTTCATATTGGAACATTGGGATGGAACGGTATGCTTACTTTCGGTATGATTTACTGGTTAACACCCCGTTTGTTTAATCATAAACTTTATTCCGTTAAAATGGCAAATCTACACTTCTGGCTGGCCACTACCGGAATGTTGTTTTTCTCGATTCCACTTTATTTTGCAGGCTTTACCCAAAGCCTGATGTGGAAAGAATTTACCGATGCCGGTGCTTTGGCTTATCCTAACTTTTTAGATACGGTAACACAAATTTTACCCATGTATGCCATGAGAGCTTTTGGAGGCTCCTTATATTACACCGGTGTAATTTTATTTGTTATTAATATTTGGAAAACAGTTGCTGCCGGTAAATTTGTACGATTTGAGGAAGACTCTGCACCTGCAAGAGAGGCTGTTAAACATGCTGAAAAAGAGGGATGGCACCGTCGTTTGGAAGGAATGCCTGTTAAATTTACTGTGGCAGCTCTTATTGTTATTTTAATTGGTGGCTTGGTCGAAATTGTTCCTATGATGCTTGTAAAAAGTAATGTACCTACAATTTCTGCAGTTAAACCCTATACACCTCTTGAACTTGAAGGCCGCGATATTTATGTCCGCGAAGGATGTTACTTATGTCATTCACAGGAAATCAGGCCTTTCAGGTCGGAAGTTGAACGTTACGGCGAATACAGCAAAGCCGGCGAAAGTGTTTACGACCATCCGTTCCAGTTTGGTTCTAAACGTACCGGACCCGATTTAGCTCGCGAAGGTGTAAAAACATTGCCTAATTACAAACCAAACTCGTGGCATTATAACCATATGCTTAACCCGCAATCGTTAAATCCCGAATCGGTTATGCCACCCTACCCGTGGATTATTGAAAATGATTTGGATGTTTCTACCCTGGCTTCAAAAATCAAAACCATGCAAACACTTGGCGTACCTTATCCAAAAGGCTATGCCGACGGACAAGCTATGAAAGATTTGGAAAAACAAGCCAATGAAATTGCACAAAACCTCAAAGAGGCAGGTATTAATACCAGCTCTAAAAAGGAGATTATTGCACTTATTGCTTATCTGCAACGTCTTGGTACCGATATTTATAAGGATGGAAATCCTGCTCAATACAGTAACAAATAAACAGAAATAGTATTATGAGAATCGTAATAAACACATTAGAGCGTATTCAGGGAGTAAATGCTTATGGAATTTTTTCACTTCTTGTCTTCTTTATCTTTTTTATGGTAATGGCTTATTTAGTCTTTAATCTTGACAAAGGATACATCGAAGATATGAAAAACATGCCTCTTGAAGATAATGAAAACGATTCTTCAGATATTTTTACGGAAAATAATTTTTGAAACCATAAAAAAAGATAATCCTTATGGCTACAGATGATAAAAAAAATGTAAATCTTCAAAACGAAGATTATGAAATTGATACCCTTACAAATGACCGGTTAATAAAAGGTCATAATTACGATGGTATCAGAGAACTCGATAATGCACTTCCCCCCTGGTGGGTTTGGCTTTTTTACATTACTATTGCTTTTGCAATTATTTATTCGATAAGGCTGTTCGTTTTTAATGCCGACGATTTGGTACAAGCCAAGGAGTTTAATAAAGAGATGGCCGACTATCGTGCGTCGCACAAAGAATCGACCAAGTCGGATGCAAATTTCAAAGTAATGTTGTTAACCGATGATGCATCCATGGCTGACGGACAGAAAACATGGGAAAGCATTTGTGCTGCCTGCCATTTAAAAGATGGCGGCGGATTGGTAGGCCCTAACATGACCGACAATTACTGGATTCATGGTAATACCGTTAACGACCTTTATAATACAGTTACTAATGGTGTTATTGAAAAGGGTATGCTTTCGTACAAACAGCAACTTACCGACAAACAACGGTTAGAAGTTGTTAGTTATATTTTAGAGAAACTGCAAGGTACAACCCCTGCAAACCCGAAAGCCCCACAGGGTAAAAAGTATTAATTTATTAGTAAATTTTACTGAAGACCTATTCCGGAAGCCGAATTGTTAAATTCGGCTTCCTGCATTTGTACAAAAAATTAATATAGATAGATAGTTATATAGCAAAATATTATGGCAAAAAGTAACAACGAGAAACATGGTTCGTATCGTGATAAATTAACAACGGTTGACGAGTCGGGCAAAAGGGCCTGGGTTTTTGCCAAAAAGCCTAAAGGTAAATTTTATAACAAACGACAAATTTTGGCATACATTATTCTGGCTGCTTTTTATATTCTGCCGTGGGTTAAATATAAAGGCGACCAGTTTTTAATGTTTAATATTTTAGAGCGAAAGTTTGTGCTTTTCGGTACTATATTCTGGCCTCAGGATTTTAACCTGATTGTATTGTCGTTTATTACAATGATTTTGTTTATCATTCTGTTTACCATTATTTTCGGCAGGCTTTTCTGTGGTTGGGTATGTCCGCAAACACTGTTTATGGAATTTATCTTCCGTCGTATTGAATACCTTATTGAAGGAAATGCCCCGGCACAACGTAAACTTGCAAAACAACCATGGAATTTTGAGAAAATTTGGAAGAAAACAATCAAACAAATTGTCTTTTATTTAATTGCATTTGCTTCAGGAACAACTTTTTTAGCCTATGTGGTTGGCTCTGATAAGCTGGTTCAAATGGCTCATGAAGGAATTTCGCAACATGTTGGAGGTTTTATCGGGCTTTTGCTGTTTTCCGGTGTATTCTATTTTATTTTTGCTTTCTTCCGCGAGCAGGTTTGTACCATTGCATGTCCTTACGGCCGCCTGCAAAGTGTATTAATCGACCCAAAGACCGTAATTGTTGCTTACGATTACAAAAGGGGTGAACCACGCGGGCCAATCAAAAACCCGGATAACGGCGACTGTGTAAATTGTATGGCTTGCGTTCAGGTTTGCCCTACAGGTATTGATATTCGTAACGGAACCCAGATGGAATGTATTAACTGCACAGCCTGTATTGATGCCTGTGATGCCACGATGGAAAAGGTGAATAAGCCAAAGGGACTGATTCGTTATGATTCGGAAGAGGGTATTGAAAAGGGTGAGCACCACCTGTTTAATACCAGGTCGATATTTTATTCGGTTGTACTAACAGCATTACTGATGTTTGTTGCCTTTTTGTTTTATCAGAGGGGAGATTACGAAACAGTAATTCTTCGTGCAAGAGGAACCTTGTATCAGGAAATGGGTGATAGCATAAGCAATATTTATAACTATCAAATTGTTAATAAGTCGCGTAAACCGATTACAGTTGAATATAAACTGGAAACTGTTCCCGGAAGAATTAAATTAATAGGTGACAAGAAAACGGTTCACAAAGGAGAAGTAGGTAAAGGCTCTTTCCTGGTTATTGTTCCTAAAAGTGCTTTAAAACAGTCGAAAACACCGATTGTAATAGGAATATATCACAACGGTGAACGAAAAGAAGGTTACAAAACCATGTTTGCAGCACCCAATAATCTGGATAAGTAATCATTAAAATGTTTTGTACATTTGAAAATTATTTGAAAGATCAAAAATTATAAATTACATGAAAATGAAATGGAATTGGGGAACAAAAATTACCATTGCAATAATTCTATTTATTTCAATGATATTGGGATTTGTTTATGTGGCAACACAAAATCGCATTATTTTGGTTGAAAAAGATTACTACCCCAAAGGGCTTGTATATCAAACTCGTATTGATGCTATTAAAAATGCCTATCACTTTAAAAATGATATGACTTTTAAACAAAACAAAGGACAACTTTTTTTAAAAATTCCCAATACGGCTCCCGATTCGGGAACCATTACCTTTTACAGGCCTAACGAAGAAAAAGTATTGGACATTGTTGAGCCGGTTAAGGTAAATACCCCCATTGATGTGATTTTTCCAAAAGAACATTTTAAAATGGGTTTTTATGTGCTTAAAATCATGTGGTGGCAAAAGGGAAAAAGTTATTATATTGAGAAAAAAGTTTTCCTGACATGATGTATGTTTACACGGCGCTCACCATTGGGCTTGTTGGAAGTTTGCACTGTATTGGTATGTGCGGGCCTATCGCCGTAGCCCTGCCATTGGGAAGAAAGAGTTGGGGATACAGAGTATTTGGCGGTATTACCTACAATTTCGGGAGAATATTGTCGTATGCTGCCCTGGGTGCTGTTTTTGGCTTACTGGGAAAAGGAATAGAAATGGCCGGACTGCAAAAGTGGGCATCCATCCTAATAGGAAGTATTATGGTGCTTTCGGTTTTATTTCCCGCTCTTTTTAAGGGAAAAATAAAAATCGAGCAGGTCTTCTTCGGCTACGCCGGCAAAATGATTGGTAAATTCAGAAAACTATTTACCATTAGCTCCATTCCGTCGCTGTTTACCATCGGTATTTTAAACGGACTTCTCCCCTGCGGATTGGTATATGTCGCCATCGCCGGCGCCATCAACACCAATAGTTTTTACGACGGTATCATATTCATGGTGCTTTTTGGCTTGGGAACATTACCGGTTATGCTGGCTATTCCCCTTTTGGGAAATATGATTGGTCAAAAGGTTAGAAAACAATTCAGCGGCATCCTAAATATTTTTATCGTTATTTTGGGACTTCTGTTTATTTTAAGAGGACTATCGTTGGGAATACCTTACCTCAGCCCTCCGGATAAAATGCTTAAACCCCACAAAAAAATGATGATGCATGGTGGCGATAAGCAAATGATAAACCATGATTCAACCTATAAACTAAATAACCATTGACCTAAAATACATCGATTTTAATGTAAAATAAAATTTGCTTTAAGCACCAAACATCAAATATTATGGAATGTTAAAATAAGAAATCCTAAAAAGTAAGATGTCAACCAGTTGAAATTCATTGTTTAGAAGTTTTTAGATTTGTATATTGCGTTTTAATATTTATTTGAAATTTGATGAATTGTTATTTGTAATTTAATACTTTTGGAAAGTAAAATCTTAACCTTTAAGTGCAGAGTGTCAACTTATGATTGATGTTAAGAATCCATTAAAACATAACCTCTAAATTTTAATTATTATGAAAAAAAATCTTTCAATTTTTTCCTTTGCTATGTTATTACTAATAGCAGGATTTTCGTACGGTTTTAAAACAAAAACTGTAGTTGTAAATGGCAAAACCGTTGTAGTTCCCGATGATGCTGAAACAAAATACGCCAAGGGTTTTGAAATTTATAAAACAAAGTGTGTTGCCTGTCATCAGCTTTCAGGCGAAGGCATTCCAAGCGCTTTCCCCCCGTTAAAAGGTTCCGACTATTTAATGGCTGATAAAAAACGGGCTGTAAAGCAGGTGTTAAACGGTTCAAACCACGAAATTACCGTAAACGGTGCCAAGTATTCAATGGCTATGCCTTTTCAGGTTGATAACTATGAAGATGCCGTTGCCGTTATTAACTACGTTTTAAATGCATGGGGCAATAAAGGGGGTACCATTACCGTGGATGAAGTAAAAGACATTCCGATTAAACGATAACATGTATTTTCAATAAAAAAAGGCACTTTTTTCAAAGTGCCTTTTTTTATTGATCATCTTCTTCCGCCGCGTTTTACAGGTTGTTTCGCCGGCCTTGGCCTTGATGTTGGTTTGTGTGAAGCCGGTTTAGGAGCAGGCCTGTTATGTTGTTTGGTTGAGGGTCTGGCAGCCGGTTTATGATTCGTCGGCTTAGTAGCCGGCTTGGGCCTGTTATAACTTTTATTAGTTGG
>CAYVWX010000104.1:0-10432 GCA_964455635.1 uncultured Lentimicrobiaceae bacterium
ATTATAAGCTCCGGAGGAGCGTAATATTTATAGCCTCGGGTGTTAACCCGAGGTAAAGAAAATAAAACAAGGCCGGTTTTGGCGTGATTTTTGCGCGAAGCAGGCAAAAATCATGACAAAACAAAAATACAGTATATCAAGTAATTATAAAATTATAAACACATGAAACAGTTAGTGAAAATATTTTGCCGCCACCCGAGGACAAAGCTGCAACCGTGGACGAAATAAATAAAATAGTAAATGATTACAGTAAATCCGAAATAGACAAAAAAATTACGGATACCAACATCACTACTTTTTGTATTTTTGCATCAAATTCAGATAATTTATGAATGCTGCTGACGACTATTTTTATTTGGGACAGATTACCAAAATTCATGGTAATAACGGCGAAATCACAGCCTATCTTGATGTGGACAACCCCATGGAGTACAGGTCGCTCGACATGGTTTTTTTGAGCATCAACAGCGCTTTGATTCCCTACTTTATCGAAAGCATAAAAATTCTTAACCACAAAGCCATCATTGCTTTTGAAGGTGTTACCGACATTGAAAAGGCCGGAAGTCTGGTTAAAACCGAACTTTACCTGCCCCTAACAGTGCTACCCGAACTTACGGGCAACAAATTTTATTATCACGAAGTGGAAGGGTTTTCGGTGATTGATGCGCAATTTGGACAGGTTGGCCAACTCAAAGAAATTTTGGATTATCCCAACCAGTCGGTGATGCAGGTTTTTCACAATGACAAAGAGATTTTGATCCCTGTTAACGACGACATTATCAGTAAAGTTGACCGCAAAAACAAAACCATCTACGTAAAAGCCCCCGACGGACTGATAGAGATTTACCTCAACAGCTAACCATGAAAGAAACAAACAGGCAAAAGCCCTTTCATTTTAAGCAATTCTCGTTGTACCATCACCGGTCAACCATGAAAGTGGGTACCGATGCCGTTTTACTGTCGGCCTGGACAGATGTAAAAAACAGCCAAAACATTTTGGATGTCGGTACCGGCTCGGGAATTATTGCACTGATGATGGCTGCCAGAACCGACGCCCGGATTGACGCCCTCGACATTGATTTAAAATCATGCCGGGAGGCAGAGGAAAATTTTAAACAATCTCCTTTTAGCAAACAATTAACCGTTTACCAAAAAAACTTTATCGATTTTGCTGAACACACGCATAAAAAGTACGACTTAATCATAAGCAACCCTCCCTTTTTTATTAACGACCTGAAATCGGAAAATTTACAAAAAAACAGCGCCCGCCATGCCGATACACTTTCCTATGGTGATTTATGCAACGGCTCTGCAAAACTCATAAACCACAGCGGCAGATTTTGTGTGGTACTGCCCTATATCCAAAGCCAATTTTTTGTTGAAACGGCTTCGGAGCACAATCTTTTTTTAAACAAAAAATTACTTATATTCCCCAAACCATGTAGTCAACCCAATCGTGTTAATATTGAGTTTGTTACAAACAAACCGGACAATATTACGGAAGAAAAATTTATTATTCGCGACGAAAATGGGAATTATACCCCACAATATGTAAATTTGTTGGGTAAATATTATCTTTCAATTAACCGGCAATAAAAACAATACAAGCAATGAAAAATCAAACATCCATCAAAGTACAACCGGTAAAACATCTAATTTATATTATGGTTTTTGCAGTGCTTACCACACTGTTTTCGTGTAACCGGCCACAAACCCACAAGCCTGAATCGCTACGAATCGGCATTTCAAAAATGCACCGTAAACACACCTATTCCAACTGGCTGCATCGTTACGACAGCACGGTGGTACTTTACAATATGTACCCTTTGGGGGTTGACTCGGCTTTAAAGTTGGCCAAAACGCTGGACGGCATATTAATAACCGGTGGTGCCGATGTTTTTCCGGGCTATTACGGTAAAATAAACGATACGGCGCGTTGTGGCAGATTCGACCGTTATCGCGACAGTTTGGAAATGGCGTTAATCCATTACGCCGTTGACCAAAAAGTACCCCTTATCGGCGTTTGCCGCGGCGAACAGATTATCAACGTAGCTTTGGGTGGTTCTTTAATAATTGATATTCCAACCGATTGGGATACCCTGATAATTCATGGAACAAAAGATTGGAAATTACAGTGGCATGGCGTTAATATTGTACCCGGAACACAAATGGCTGCCATCAGCGGACAAAAACAGGGAACGGTAACTAGCAGTCATCACCAGGCCATCGAAAACGTAGGAAAAGGCCTCCGCATCAGCGCTTATGCTCCCGACAGCATTCCCGAAGCCATCGAATGGTCTTCGCGCGGCAACAAAGGATTTTTAATGGCTACGCAATGGCACCCCGAGCATATGGATACGCTGTCGCCATTTTCGGCACCCTACGCCAAACTTTTTTTAAAAGAATCGGAAGTGTACGAACGAAAACATGAGCAACTGCGTTAACAGTTTATCCACCCGTCAATAAAAATTATATGCGTTACATCTTTATTGTTTTAATCTGCTTGTTACCGGGTTTTGCAAACAATGTCGAGGCACAAACCAGTCCGGCCGACTCATCGGTACGTGCTTTTATACCCAACTTCACCTTTGCCTGGCAACTTCCGGGCAACGACATGGCTGTTGATTTCGGATCAAATGCTACCATTGGCGGGGGATTTTTTTACAAAAGCAAAAGCAACCTGTTGCTATCCCTCGATTTCAACTATATTTTTGGCGGGACCATTAAAAATGAAGAACAAATATTATCGATGGTTTTAAACGACGACGGCTACATTATTGACGGCAACGGAACCTATGCATTATACGCCGTTTACGAACGGGGATACTCCTTTAACATCAGATTGGGAAAAATACTAAACCTACTGAGTATCAATCCCAATTCGGGCGTAATGGTGATGGGAGGCGCCGGATACCTGTCGCATTTTGTTAAAATCGACAACCAACATCAAACGGCACCGCAAATAAGCGGCGACTATGCTTTGGGGTACGACCACGGCAGAGGAGGAATCGCCTTAAATCAGTTTATCGGATACTACTTTCTGGGAAATTCCAGAATATTAAACTTTTATGCAGGTTTTGAGTTTTATCAGGCATTTACACGCAGTACGCGCGACTACAGTTTCGACCTGATGAAAAAAGATACTAAAAAATATACCGATTTGTTTTACGGTTTTAAAATCGGCTGGATGATTCCCGTTTACAAGCGGGCACCCCGCAAATTTTACTATTATTAGTCTGTGATGCATCTCATTTATAATATATCCGTCAGACTTTACCTATGGGCCATCAGAATGGCGGCGTTGTTTAATGCAAAAGCATCGCAATGGGTAAAGGGCAGAAAACATATCTTTCAAAAACTTAACGACAGCATTGATAAAAATGATGAAATCATTTGGTTTCATGTGGCAAGCCTGGGCGAATTTGAACAGGGAAGGCCACTTATGGAGGCGGTAAAACAAAATTTTCCACGTCATAAAATTCTGCTCACCTTTTTTTCACCTTCGGGTTACGAAATAAAAAAAGATTACAGCGGTGCCGACTATATTTTTTACCTTCCCATAGATACCAAAGCCAATGCAGCAAAATTTGTAGCCACGGTAAAACCCAAAATGGCCGTATTTGTCAAATATGAATTTTGGTTTAACTACATCAACGAGTTATATAAAAACAAAATACCACTGCTGATGGTATCGGTTATTTTCAGGCCGTCGCAGCATTTTTTTAAATTCTATGGGGGCTGGTTTCGCAGGCAGCTGAAAAAAATTACCTGGCTCTATGTACAAAACAATCAATCTGTTAAACTGTTAAACAGCATCAACATCCATCATACCGAAAAAAGTGGCGACACCCGTTTCGACAGGGTGAAAACTTTGGCCGACGAGCCATATTATTTAACAGCTGTTGAGCAATTTAAAGGCAACAATCTGCTTTTGACGGCCGGTTCAACATGGCCTCCCGATGAAGATATTTTAAAATTCCTGTTGAACAACACAAAAGTACCTTTCAAACTGATTGTTGCACCTCATGTTGTGAGCAATGCACACATAAACGAGCTGATAAATAAATTTAAAGCATGGAATCCCGTTCTTTATACCAACGCCGAAAAGGCCATTCCTACCGGTACTAAAGTAATGATTTTAAACACCACCGGGATGCTTTCGCATGTTTACCGCTATGCGGATATCAGTTATGTGGGTGGAGGCTTTGGAGTAGGAATTCACAATTTGCTTGAGCCTGCAACCTATGGAATACCGGTAGTGTTTGGCCCCAATTATTCTAAGTTTCAGGAAGCCAACGACATCATTAAGCAGGAAACCGGATTTTCAATTTCTAAAAAGGAAGAAGCCTTAAAAATAATCAGTACACTTTTGTCGGACGACACCCTCCGCATCACCATTGGAAACAAACTAAAAAACTACATTGATGACAACGCAGGGGCAACAGACATCATCCTCCATAAAATTAAAGAATTTATTGTGGAGCCATCTGCAGGCAACAAACTTTAACCACAAAACCATATTCTTCTTTTCATATCCGTTTGTTTACTATTTTTGCACCTCTTTAAAATAAAAACAGTTACCCATGGATATTCCCAGCAAATACAATCCGGCCGGCACCGAAGACAAATGGTACGGCTATTGGATGAAAAAAAAATATTTTCATTCCGAACCTGACGAGCGCGAGCCTTATACCATAGTTATTCCACCTCCCAATGTTACGGGCGTGCTGCACATGGGACACATGCTAAACAACACTTTACAGGATGTAATGATAAGGCGTGCCCGAATGCAGGGCAAAAATGCCTGTTGGGTACCCGGCACCGACCACGCCTCGATTGCCACCGAAGCAAAAGTGGTTAACAAACTGAAAGAGGAGAACATTAAAAAAGAAGACATAGGCCGCGATAAGTTTTTGGAACACGCCTGGCAGTGGAAAGAAAAACATGGCGGTATTATTTTGGAACAGCTTAAAAAACTGGGGGCATCGTGCGACTGGGACAGAACCAAATTTACCATGGATACCGATTTATACGAATCGGTCATCGACACCTTTATCGACCTGTACAACAAAGGGTTAATATACCGGGGCGTACGAATGGTAAA
The DNA here is from genome assembly GCA_964455635.1 of uncultured Lentimicrobiaceae bacterium. Lineage (GTDB taxonomy): Bacteria > Bacteroidota > Bacteroidia > Bacteroidales > F082 > B16-G9. The sequence goes on from CAYVWX010000104.1 coordinate 5,105, forward strand.
CTGGGATCCGGAAGCTCAAACGGCTGTTTCGGATGAAGAGGTAATTCATAAAGAGGTGCCCGGAAAACTTTATTATCTGCGTTACAAAGTACAAGACGAGGACGACTATATTGTAATTGCCACCACAAGACCTGAAACCATTTTGGGCGACACCGCTGTTTGTGTTCATCCCGAGGATGAAAGGTTTAATAAGTTCCATGGCAAAAAAGTACTTGTCCCGTTGATAAATCGTGCCATACCCATCATAACCGACAAATATGTGGACCGTGAATTTGGAACCGGAGCTCTGAAAATCACCCCTGCCCACGATATCAACGACTACGAAATAGGCATCAAACATAAACTGAAAACCATCGACATTTTTAACGATGACGGAACACTGAATGATGCTGCCGGGCTGTTTATTGGCAAAGACCGCTTTACGGTTCAAAAAGAGATTGTTCCCGAGTTGGAAAAGACCGGCAATCTGGTTAAAATAGAAGACTATACACACAACGTAGGTTTTAGCGAAAGAACCAACGTGGTTATTGAGCCCAAACTTTCGTTGCAGTGGTTTTTAAAAATGGAAAACCTTGCCAAACCGGCTTTAGATGCCGTGATGAAAGAGGAAATCAAGTTTCATCCGGCTAAATTTAAAAACACCTACAAACATTGGATGGAAAATGTTCGCGACTGGTGTATCTCCCGTCAGCTGTGGTGGGGACAACGTATTCCGGTTTATTACCTTTCCAATGGCGATATGGTTGTGGCAAAATCCAAAGAGGAAGCACTGGAAAAAGCAAAAAAAGAGTTTAACCGGCCCGAACTTACTACCGGCGATTTAAAACAGGATGAAGATGTAATGGATACCTGGTTTTCGTCGTGGCTGTGGCCCATTAGTGTTTTCGACGGCATTCGCAACCCCGACAACCGTGAAATTAACTACTACTACCCCACCAACGATTTGGTAACAGGCCCCGACATCATCTTTTTTTGGGTTGCCCGCATGATTATGGCAGGCAAAGAGTACCGCAACGAAATTCCGTTTAAAAATGTATATTTTACAGGGATTGTTCGTGATAAACAGGGACGTAAAATGTCAAAAACACTGGGCAACTCCCCCGACCCCATCAAACTCATCAATCAATATGGTGCCGATGGAGTAAGGGTTGGTATGCTACTGACGGCACCGGCCGGAAACGACCTCCCTTTCGACCCTGCTTTATCGGAGCAGGGAAGAAATTTCAGCAATAAAATATGGAATGCCCTCCGGCTTGTAAAAGGATGGGAAGTTAGCAACACTACGGAACAACCCGAGCACAGCAAAATGGCAATACAGTGGTTTGATGCAAGGTTCAACCAGGCTTTGGCGACCATTGAAGACCATTTTTCGAAATATCGCATTTCGGATGCCCTGATGGCGACCTACAAACTGATATGGGACGATTTCTGCTCGTGGTACCTCGAAATGATTAAACCTCCTTACCAAAAACCTGCCGACAGCATTACCTACCAGGCTACCATTGGCTTTTTTGAAAAGCTGATGAAAGTGCTTCATCCTTTTATGCCCTTTATTACCGAAGAAATATGGCATCTGCTGGACGACCGCAAAGAAGGAGATGACATTATTATCGCCCCAATGCCCGTTGCCGGGCCTTTCGACCAAAAAATCACGGATGCTTTTGCCAGAGCATCGGAAATAATATTGGGTATCCGTAAAGTTCGCAAGGATAAAAATATTGCCAACAAAGAGCAGCTTAGCCTGATGGTTAAAGAGGGAGCCGGTGCCCAATGCCTGTTATATCCCGTGGTTAAAAAAATGGGAAATCTCGAAAGCATTGAAAAAACAACGGAACAACCTGCCGGAGCCGTAACTTTTATCGTAGGATCGCAGGAATTTTACATTCCGCTTTCAGGTGCAATTGATGTGGAGGCAGAATTAAAAAAACTAACCGAAGAACTAAACTATACACAGGGTTTTATGAATTCTGTTGCTAAAAAACTCTCAAACGAGCGTTTCGTAAACAATGCACCTGCCGCTGTTGTTGACAAAGAACGTCAAAAACTGGCTGATGCCGAAGCCCGCATAAAAGTACTTGAAGAGCAAATAAACAATTTAAAATAGTGCTGCCTTGTGCCGGACGGTACTTGTTAAGTTGATGGATTAAAATACGTTGCACAACGAATTCTAATTTTTAATGCATAACCTTTTTCAAACAAACAACAGTATTTATCAGACTCTGTTGCAACCGCAGATGTGACAAAAAAAACCATTATGGCCAGAAAAAAAAGACCTTTACCATTTATCGAAAATCTTGAAATAACGGATGCCGGCGCCGAGGGAAAAGCGGTGGCACGTTACAACGAACGGGTAGTATTTGTACCGTTTGCAGCACCCGGCGACGTGGTGGATGTTCAGGTTTACAAAAAACGCAGAAATTATTACGAAGCCAGGGTAACCAAACTCCACAAAAAATCGGAATACCGTATTGAACCGCAATGCAGCCATTTTGGATTGTGCGGAGGTTGCAAATGGCAACATCTCGACTATGAAGCACAAAAAAAGTTTAAGCAGAAACAGGTACGCGACAATCTGGACAGAATTGCCAAAGTCCCTTATCCTGAGGTGCTTCCAATTATTGGCGCCGAAAAAATATACTATTACCGCAACAAACTGGAGTTCACCTTTTCAAACCGGAGATGGTTAACCGATTTAGATGCATCCAAAGAAGAAGGCGGCCCCACCGATACCAACGGCCTCGGGTTTCATCTTCCCGGCATGTTCGATAAAATACTTGATATTGAACACTGTTATCTGCAAGCCGACCCCGGCAACGACATTCGTATTGCCATCAAAGAGTACGCTGCCGGCAACGGTTTTACCTTTTTTAATGCCCGTACGCAAGAAGGGTTATTACGCAATTTGATTATCAGAAACGCCGTTACCGGCGACCTGATGGTCATAGTAGTCTTTAAGTATAAAGATGATGAAAAGATTACCTCGTTGATGAACTTTTTGGGAGATAAATTTCCGGAAATCACCAGCTTGATGTATGTGGTTAATGAAAAGCTAAACGACTCAATTACTGACCAAAAGCCAATTTTATTTAAAGGTAAACCCTATATTATGGAGGAGATGCCATCGCCGGTAGAGGGCATGGTGCCGTTTAAGTTTAAAGTGGGGCCCCTGTCGTTTTACCAAACCAACCCTGAACAAGCCTATAAACTGTATAAAACGGCCTTTGATTTTGCCGGTTTTAAAGGCAACGAACTGGTGTATGACCTTTATACGGGAACCGGAACCATTGCTTCGTTTGTAGCCAAATCGGTAAACAAAGTTATTGGAATAGAATATGTTGAAGATGCCGTTGCCGATGCCAAACAAAATATGGCGCTGAACGACATTGAAAATATTGAGTTTTACTGGGGCGATATGGCCAAAGTGCTGAATGATGAATTTATAAAAAAACACGGCAGGCCCGATGTGTTGTTAACCGACCCGCCACGGGCAGGCATGCACGAAAAAGTAGTAAAACAAATATTAAACATGGCTCCCGAAAAAATAGTGTATGTAAGCTGCAACCCGGCAACACAGGCACGCGACGTAGCCCTGCTCAACGAAAAATACGACATCATAAAGGTACAGCCTGTTGATATGTTTCCCCAAACACATCATGTGGAAAATGTTATTTTGTTACGTAAACGATAGCAACCGCAATTTCAGCAAAACCAAAGTTTAAGCTTAACCGTTTCGTTACCAATCAACTATAAAACTCCTTGGGATTTACAATCCCAAGGCAGACATAGGCAATAAACGCAGCTTTCTTCGACAATTGTTTTGAGATATGTTTTAGTTTATCTCCATTTTTTTCACATCTTTGTCAATTCGTAATTTTTCCGCACAAAAAAAATATTGATATGGCCGGAATTTTAGATGCTTTTGATAAAATAATAGTTTGGTACAACGATTATATTGGCGGTTACGCCGTGCTCTTTTTTCTTATTCCCACAGGAATATATTTTATCTTTAAGCTCCGATTCCTAAACGTTTGGGCACTTCCCCACGCCATTAAAATTGTTGCCGGAAAATACGACAAAAAAGGCGACGAAGGGGATGTGAGTCATTTTAAAGCACTTACCACTGCCCTGTCGGCCACCGTAGGAACAGGAAACATTGTAGGAGTTTCGCTGGCCATCTATTTTGGCGGGCCGGGTGCTGTTTTTTGGATGTGGGTTACAGGCTTTCTGGGTATGATTTTAAAATATACCGAGTGCACCCTTTCGCACAAATACCGGCAATTTAACACGGACGGGACGGTATCGGGCGGCCCCATGTACTACATGGAAATAGGCTTAAAGCACAAACTGGGAAAATGGGCTAAAGTGCTGGCACTTGTTTTTGGTGCTGCTGCAATCTTGGCATCTATGGGAACAGGAAACATGGCTCAGGCAAACTCCATTGCCAACGCTTTTCATCATACCTACGGCATTGCAAATTGGATAACAGGCTCTGTTATAGCAGCCTTAACATTGCTAATTATTATTGGAGGATTGAAACGCATTGCCGATGTAACTTCCTATCTGGTTCCCATCATGGCTGTTCTCTATTTTATTAGTGCTGTGGTAGTTATCGGTGCAAACTACCAAAACATTCCACATTCGTTTTATATTATTTTCCATGACGCCTTTAACGGAACGGCGGCCACAGGGGGCTTTGTAGGCTCTACCTTTATGATGACGATGATTTGGGGTGTGCGCCGGGGACTTTTTTCCAACGAAGCAGGACAAGGCTCCGCTCCCATTGCCCATGCCGCAGCTAAAACCGAATATGCAGCACGCGAAGGTCTGGTTGCTTCGTTGGAACCGTTGGTCGATACACTTATTATTTGTACCCTTACCGCCCTGCTGATTATAGATACCGGTGCCTGGAACTCAGGAATTCAAGGTGTAGGCATGACGGTAAACGCCATGAACATTGGTTTAGCCCGCGTTGGACTTCCCGACATCGGCAACCATATTGTTACCTTAGGCTTATTCATGTTTGCCTTTTCAACCATCATTGCATGGTCCTATTACGGTTCAAGAGCCTCCATCTATCTGTTTGGCGAAAAATCGGTTAAGCCGTATCAAATTTTATTTGGAATATTTGTATTCTTCGGCTCCGTTTGGGGTCTGGATTTGGTTTGGCACTTTGTTGACATGGTAATAACTTTTATGACCATTCCAAACCTGATTGCGTTGTTACTGCTTTCGCCGGTGGTCATTAAAGAAACCAAAGATTATTTCAGAGCCATGAAAGAACTCGGATAACACACAATGATGATAACGGGTTGTTTAAAGTTATCTTTT
>CAYVWX010000105.1:0-6714 GCA_964455635.1 uncultured Lentimicrobiaceae bacterium
TAATAGCCTGACCGTTGAAAAAAGTAATTGCCTCTGTTTAATCTCTTTTTAAAAAGTTACCTTTTGAAGTGAGTTTTATTTCGGGCAGTCCCTTTTGGAGTAATTTTTTATTGAGTGCAGCAATTTCGACGCCGGTAATTTTATTCATCTTTTCACTATATTTATCCATTTCGGTTTGCAGTTCGTTTAGCCCGTTTATTTGTGTTTGCGAAGGCTTTCCAAGATAGCTTATTATACCGCCGTACAAATTTCCCATTTTTTCGCGAAGTCGTTCTTCGCCGGTAATACGTCCCTCTTTGGTGGCAACTATCTCTTTGCGCATGTTTTCTGCCCTTTTTGACAGAGCCGTCAACTTTTTACGGAGACTTCCTTTGGTTTTTGTTGACAGTTTTTGAGCTTGTTCATGGGTTTCGCGCATTTGCAAATCAAGATAAGCAAGGTCTTGTAACATATTGTAAGCCTGCATCAACTTTTCGTGGCGCAAATTGCGGTCGGCAGCGGAGTGGTGAGGATTGTAATCGTATTCAACCTGTACGGTTCCTTCAACAGTGTCTTTGTTTTTAATAACTTTAACAAGATATTCGCCGGGAGGATATTCGGGGCCCCGGAAAACTGCTCCCATAATTTGTACCGATGCAGGTACTTTGGGCCGTTTCATGGTTAAAATCCACCCCACACGATTGATGCCCTTTCGTTTTCCCCCGGGCAGGGTTTTAATAAGATTGCCCTGGTGGTCGAAAATCTCCAGATGCAATCTTCCAAAGATGTGACGTTTTTTTAAATAGTAATTTATCATTAACGTGTTGGGCGGATTGGAAGCCACAAAAGCATCGTTACCGTCAAACTCCTGCGTGCTGCCTGTATTGCCCAGTTTAAAAGTTCGCGAGCCCAGCCAGGCCATGTTGCTGTTAACCTTTTCGGGCGTAAGATTTTGAAGCGGAGTTAAATCGTCGATAATATAAATACCACGGCCGTGTGTTGCCAGCACCAAGTCGTTTTCACGACGCTGAAAAACCATGTCTCTAACCGATACCTTGGGTAAATTTGCGGTAAACCTCGACCAGGTGTGTCCTCCGTCAATTGACAGATAGAGGCCGCTTTCGGTACCCAAAAAAAGAAGGTTTGCATTTTTAAGGTCTTCTTTAACAACATGGCAATAACTTTCGATGTTGTCGCCGGCGAGGCTTGTCCATGTTTTACCAAAGTCGGTGGTTTTGTAAACATAAGCTTTCCGGTCGCCATACCTGTGGCCGTCAAACGTTACATACGCCGTTCCTTTTTCGTAGTTAGAGGCCTCAACATACGAAACCCAGGTTGTGGGCGGCACTCCTTTTACATTGGCGATGGTGTTAGTCCATGTTTTGCCGCCATCGGTAGTAAGCTGCAGGTTTCCGTCATCGGTTCCTGCCCAGATTATATTTTTATCCAGCGGCGATTCGGAAATAGTAAAAATGGTACAATGATTTTCGGCAGCTGAATTATCGAGGGTTAGCCCGCCGGTTTTTTCCTGTTGCTGTTTTTCAGGGTCGTTGGTGGTTAAATCGGGCGAAATTTTCTGCCAGCTGTCGCCTTTGTCAACAGATTTATATAAAAATTGGCTTCCGGTATATAAGGCTTTACTTTTGGAGCCGAACACCAATGGTGTATTCCAATGAAATCTCAGTTTGGTTCCGTCATCGGTAAAAGGTTTAATGTCCTTAAATTCACGGGTATCAACATACATTCTTTTAACATTTCCGCCTTGATACTGCCAGTAAATAATGTTGCTGTCGAGGGGGTCGCGCAAAACGTTAAAGCCATCGCCGTAACCAATATTCTTCCAGTCGCAGTTAGCAATGCCGCCCGGCGATTTTGAGGGCCCTATCCACGAGCCGTTGTCCTGCAGTCCGCCAAAAACATTGTAAGGCTTTTGGTTGTCAACACTCACATGATAAAATTGGGATACCGGCAGGTTGCGAAAAAAACGCCAGGTGGCAGCCCTGTCTTTGGTAAGATATACTCCTCCGTCGGTTCCGAGATACATTGTTTTGTTGTCGTTAGGATTTATCCACAAGGCGTGCACATCGCTGTGAAACACCCCTCCTTTTACCGAGGCACCCATAAAGCTTTTACCTCCGTTATCGCTCACCTGAAGTGAAAACCCCGGTTTGTAGATGGTATTGGTATCCACAGGGTCGGGTACAAAAAACCCGAAATAAAAAGGACGTTCGCCCACATCACCTGAATTATTGTTCATCAGTTTCCACGATTTACCCATATCATCAGACCGGTAAAAAGAGGTTTTTTTGGCTTCAATTAACAGATACACCACATTGGGGTCGGCGGGACTGACATCTACAAAAACACGTCCCCATGGTTTTTCAGGAAGTCCTTTTTCAACTTTTTTCCAGGTTTTGCCACCGTCTTGGGTAATGAAAAAGCTGCTTCCCGGGCCTCCCGAAACAAAATTCCATGGATGGCGACGAAAGCTCCAAAAGCCGGCGTACATAATATCGGGGTTGGAAGGGTTGATGGCAAAGCCGCTGCATCCTGTGTTTTCATCAACATAAAGAATTTTTTTCCAGGTTTTACCGCCATCGGTGGTTTTAAATAATCCTCTTTGTTTGCCTTTGCTCCACAACGGGCCCAAAGCGGCAACGTAAACAACCGAAGAATCGCGCGGGTCGATAACAATGCGGGCAATCCGCTCGGTGCTGTCGAGCCCTTTGAATGTCCAGTCTTCGCCACCGTTGTAAGTAACATAAATTCCGTTTCCCACCGAAGTTGAATTGCGTGTCCAGGGTTCACCCGTTCCTACCCATACGGTATCGGAATGGTTTTGATCGATGGTGACGGCACCAATGGCCTGAATGTTTTTTTTAAACACCGGTTTAAAAGTTGTGCCTTCGTTTTCCGATTTCCACACGCCACCACCGGCAGTGCCGACATACACCGTTTTCGGATTTTTTATGACGGCATCGATGGCGGAAATGCGGCCGCTCATGGTGGCAGGGCCCAAGTTTCGTGCCCGTAAATCGCCGAAAGTATATTGATTGATTTTAACCTGCGAAAAGCCGGTCAGGCTCCACAAGGCAACAGATAAAAAAAGGATGGTACGTTTCATAACTATTTTTTTTGTTTTAAAGCCGGCTGTGGGGCTTTTGAAACCGGTTTCTCAAATAATTTATCATCAACGGGGGCATTGTATTTAATATCGGTAAGCATCATGCTTTGTCCGGTTTGTCCGTTGTTTTTTACTTCAATACTGTGTGCTGTTACAAACCCGTCCTGTTCGCGGTAATCGCTAAAATAGGTTTCCGATGCTACCTGCTGACCCCGTATGGTTGTGCGGGATTTGGTTTTTAAAATCACAAAGTTTTCGGCATCAATAAAGTAGTTGGTTACATCGCCATCCTTTTCGGTTAGTTTAAGGTTGTAAACTTCCGTACCTTCCATATCTTCTTTTCCAACAAGTTCCAGCGTGCTGCCCTTGGCTTTGTAATTGTACAAAGGGCCTTCAAAGTCGGTTTCTTTTTTAAATCCTTTTAGTTGTTCTTCGGTCATCTCTTTGGGTTCGGTAGTGCCTGTCCAGGGCATCACCATCCACCCCTCTTTACCATTAAAAATTTGTAACATAACAGCTCCCTGTATGGGTACTTCCAACCTGAAACCGGAAGGCCTTTTTTTATACATGGTAAACGGAAACTCCTGTCCCATGGTTACCGACTTACCCTTTATGGTAATGGTGTTGATATCTTTCATTTTTTCGATACCGTTTACCTCGTAATAATTTTTTAAAACCTGATCAAGCGTTAAATCCTGAGCAAAGGCAGTAAAAGCAGTAACAACTGCAAACATCAAAAGTGTGATTCGTTTCATAAACATTAATTTTTTAATTGATTGATTTGTTAATTAAATTCATTTGGGGTACTATGTTAAATATGTTGTTTTGAAGGCAAAATGTTACATCGTTTTCAAAACCTCTTTGTTTTAACAGATTGAGGTGATAACATTTTTGCAACGATTTGGTAATGTTATCGTTATAATGATATGCATTTAAAAGCAACTGAGCGAAGTCAGACAATTCAACAGCATCTTTTTTCTGTTTTACAATGCCGTCTGTAATCAGGGCGGCACATAAACCGTCGTCTAACGAAAAGTTGTTGTTTGTCCCCGAGCAAAATAGCACAACATCCTCTTTATCCGTAAGTTTGTTAACAACGGCACCTGCATTTAAAAAGGAACCTATTATAACCTGTTTGGCATTTAAACAACTGTTGAGAGCCTTTGTACCGTTGGTTGTTGAAATGATGATGGTTTTGCCGGCAACTTTTTCAGGGGTATATTCCAGTGGTGAATTTCCCAAATGAAAGCCTTCTATTTTTACCGTTTGTTGTTCGCCGGCCAGCAACACTTCATTTGTATGGTACAAGAGTGATTTTTGTAATGCTTCTTCCGGAGAAACAGCAGGTATAATTTCGCGGGCACCGTTGAATAGTGCATGCACCATTACCGAGGTAGCCCTGAGTACATCGATTACCACGACGGTTTTGCCCTGTGTAAGTTCGGGGCGGGCTGCCGCAGTATAAGGAATAATACTAATTCTCACGTTTGTTGAATTTAATTTCAAAGTTGTTATCCGAACAGTTGGCAAACGAATGTTTGCAATGTGGAAACCGGCGGCTAAAAAAGCCTCTAAACAAAATCATTGTTCCCACACCTATTAACATGGCAGGCCAAATAATCAGATGAGCGCTTACCCCAAACAACACGGGAATGTAAAATATGGTACCTGTAAATATTAAAATATATCCGGTTAATTTACGGGGTTTACGCGCTATGGCAAATATACCTATAAAAATAAGAATTGATTGCCAGCGAAAAATATATTCTGCGATATCAGCATTGATAAAGCCGAGATTGCCTGCAAATAGTAATACTCCTAAAATAAACAGGAAGATGCCTGCCAATAAACGATTGTTTGTTTTTTTGTTATCCATAGCAATATTTTTTTAAAATGATGAGGCAAAAATAGAACCGGCTCATCAGGGTAAAAAGTAAAAATCGGTGAATGGCGGCAGTAAGTCGGTAAACGAATGGCTGCAGAAGAGGGCTGTCAGCCGGCGAAGGGGTTAATTTTCACCTTTCATAATTTTTTCCAGCTTTTGGACAGATTCATCCCAGCTGTAGTGTTTATGCACAAAGGCGTGTCCGGCTTCAGCCAGGTTTTCAGCAAATTTTTCATCTGTAAGTAATTTGATGATGTGGCCGGCCAGTTCGGAGGCATTTTGTCCGGTAAGAATCTCTTTTTGATGTGTTGCCCGCAGGGCATCGTTGGCCAACGGAGTGGTAATAGAAGGTATCTTCATCGACATGGCTTCCAGCAATTTGTTTTGCAATCCGGTACCAATCCGCATGGGTGCAATAAATACTTTCGCCGCTGAATAGGCATCACGAATGTCGTCGAGCCATCCCGTAACCTTAACTTTTGTGCTTTGCAGGGCAGTAACTTTTGCGCCTGGTTTGGCTCCTGCAATCATGACTGTTGTTTCGGGCAGCTTTTCCCATACCAACGGCATAATATCGTTGATTAAAAATCCGCAGGCATCCACATTGGGCGGATAACTCATGTTTCCGGTAAAAACCAAATCGTACTTTTTGGCTTTTTCATCAGGCTTGAAAAATTGGTGATCAACACCGTTGGGAATAACATGAATTTTATCTTTTTCGACAACAGGCATCAGTTCCCTGTCAGGATAGGATATTATGGTTTTATTTTGGAATGTCGAAAACATTTTTTCCTCGTAAGCCGCAAGCCGGTTGTACTCCAGCTTTAAAACAGGCTTCATCCAAAATGGCGACCGTTCAATGCGTCGCTTAACACCATACGAAAAAACATCTTGGTAATCAATGGTTTTAGATACCGGTAACCGGGCTCCGTATTGAGCAGTACGTACCAGCTGGCAATATACATGATCGGGTTTGTACTCGTTAAACAGTTTTTTTACGGTTTTGTTGGCTTTTGAATTGTAAAAATAGCCGACCTGCAACGGCAACCCTTTAAAAAATGCTTTGAGCACGTTAATGGCTATGGCATAGCGCGGAAGGTCGATAAAGTTGATGGAGCGACAGTAGGGCTGTAGCTTGCCAAAGGCTTTTTGTTTGTCGAGTTTGCGGTTGTGGTTGAGGGCACATAAGATGATTTCGTTGTTTTTCGACAGCGATTTTATCTGCTGAAAAGCACGCAACTTATCACCTTTTTCCAAAGGGTAAGGAACACGGGACAGAATAACAAAAATCCTCATTTGGCAGGAGATCATTTTGGTTTTGCAAAAAAGGCAAATTTCGGATAAATTTCAACACGTATTAACCGGTGTATCTTAAAATAATTTTGCACGAATAACCTTTTTCCCATTTAGCAAGGTTGTAACTCCTGATGGCCGTTGACATGCCAAACCGGTAATATAGCAACCCTGTTTTCGGGTTATTCAATTCCTTTTAATTTTTCAGCAACCCAAAATTTTATTATTGCCTGCCATGAAACTCCCCGCCGTCTGGCCTGTTTACTCTTATTCGTTTTGCTCCTTTGCTTGTCAACTTCAAAATTATACATTTTAATGGTATAAATATAGTGCAAAAATATTCATCGGATGACTTTTCGGAGCAGACTCATATTTATTGTTTAATTATGTGCAACTTTTCGGAATATTGAACCTTTGAATAGATTTTAAACAA
>CAYVWX010000105.1:6814-10314 GCA_964455635.1 uncultured Lentimicrobiaceae bacterium
CTTTGAAACATGTAGATACAATTCATGAATTGTATCTACATGAATAATAAAAATTAACATTATGCTAACCATCGAAATTCCCGGCAACAGCGTTTTAAATATATCCAACATCGTGCTCGACTATAACGGAACCCTTGCCATTGACGGAATCCTGATTGACGGGGTTAGCGAAAGGCTTAACCGGCTGGCGCGACAGGCAGATGTTTACGTGGTTACTGCCGATACTTTTGGAAATGCAGCCGAAAATCTTAAAACCGTTAACTGCAGGTTGACGGTTTTATCCAAAGAAAACCAGCAAAAACAAAAAGCCGATTTTGTATCGAAGCTTGGCAGTCAAAATGTTGTGGCTATTGGCAACGGCCTTAACGATGCGCTCATGCTGCAACAGGCAGCCCTGGGTGTTGTTATTTTGCAGGCGGAAGGTGCAGCGGTTCAAACCTGGCAAAAGGCTGATGTTGCTTTTAACAATATTAACGATGCGCTTGATTTGTTGCTGAAACCGAAACGCTTACAGGCAACTTTAAGGACGTAAAAAAAGCCGCCGGAAACAATTCCGACAGCTTTTTTAAACGTATGAAAAAAGGTAACTTTTATAAGCTTTTCTTTACCAGATAAAAGTCAACTTTTTCTTCGTAGTCTCCGTCGATGCGTTCCTGCATTTCATCCAGATTCTTTGGCGGAGGTACAATAACTTTGTCGCCTTCTACCCAGTTTAATGGCAATGCAACGCCGTTTTTATCGGAAACCTGCAGGGCTTTTAACGAGCGCAGTATTTCATCCATGTTGCGGCCTACATTTAAAGGGTAATACATTACCAGCCTGATTTTTTTGGCCGGGTCGATAAAAAATACAGCTCTTACGGCTGCCGTTTCACTTTCGTTGGGTTGTAACATGCCGTAAAGTTTTGATACTTTCATGTCGATGTCGGCAATAATGGGAAAATCAAAATATACACCGGTGTTTTTTCTAACGTTGTTAACCCATGCAAGGTGGGCGTGAATGCTGTCGATACTTAACCCGATAAGCTCGGTGTTTAGAGCGTCGAACTCTGCTTTGCGTTGTGCAAACCCGCTCATCTCGGTAGTACATACCGGCGTAAAATCGGCAGGATGCGAAAACAAAACAATCCATTTGTCTTTGGCATATTCCGATAATTTAAGATTTCCTTTGGTGGTTACCGCTTCAAAATCGGGAGCAATGTCTCCTATTCTCGGCATCTGGTTTACTGTGTTGTTTAATTCTTGTTCCATGATAATTATTTTTAATGGTTTTTTAAATTTATTTGATGAGGCAAAAATAGAACGAATACTAACATAAGTCAAATCAATAGTTTTTATGATGTAATAGATAATATCTATATTTGCAGATAATTATTAATACAATAAACCCATGGTAACCTTAATCCAGCTTGAATACGTTGTAGCGGTTGACACCTACCGCCATTTTGCTACTGCTGCCGACAAATGTTTTGTAACCCAGCCAACCCTTAGCATGCAGATTAAAAAACTGGAAGAGCAGCTTGATGTTATTATTTTCGACAGAACCAAACAACCGGTTATTCCCACCGATCAGGGCAAAAAAATTATTGAACAGGCCAGAATCACCCTGCAGGAAGCCAAAAAAATTGACCGGATTGTGCAAGATGTAAAAGGGGAGGTGAGCGGTGAGTTGCGCATTGCCGTTATTCCAACCATAGCACCCTATTTATTGCCTTTGTTTACGGGTGATTACAAACGAAAATATCCTCAGGTTAAATTAAAAATTGAAGAGCAGGTAACCGAAAAAATGGTAGAAAACCTTGAAAAGGATTTGTTGGATGTGGGCATTTTGGTAACTCCGCTGCACGAAAAACAGATACTCGAATTGCCGCTTTATTATGAGGAGATGCTGATTTATTCAAACAAAAACCATCCGCTGGTTAAAAAACCGGTTATTCAGGTGGGAGATATTGCCACTTCCGAAATATGGTTGTTAAACGACGGCCATTGTTTTCGCCATCAGGTGGTTAACCTTTGCGACTTGCATGATCTTGAAAGCGATGACCTGCCTTTTGAGTTTGAAGGAGGCTCGCTGGAAACGCTGATGAGAATTATTGACAAGGAAGGTGGTTACACACTTATTCCCGAGTTGGCCGAAGAGGTTATTCCAAAAGAACAAAAAAATCAGATTCGTCATTTTACCAACATGGTTCCTCTCCGGGAGGTGGCACTGGTATTTACCCGTCGTTTTGCCAAAACAAAAATGATTGATAAGCTGGCAGAGGCTATTAAAGCTTCGGTTCCCGAGCACTATCATGATAAATCGAGAGGGACAATTGTTGAATGGAAATAGTTTATATCTTTGATTTTTAATCTTAAAACCGGAATCATGAAATTTTTAAAACGTTTTTTTATTGCTGTCATCCTTTTATTGGCAATAATAGCAGGGGCTGTTTATTTTTGGCTTAAAAGTACGGCTCCCGATTATTCGGGCAACATCAACATAAAAGGACTCCATCAACCTGTAAAAATTACTTTCGATCGATATGGCGTGCCGCATATTAATGCTGCCGATGCTCACGATGCCTATTTGGCTCTTGGTTATGTTCATGCACAGGACAGGCTTTTTCAAATGGAGATGATTAGAAGGGTAGCCGGTGGCACGTTATCTGAAATTTTGGGTAAGAGCCTTGTGCCTACCGACAAAAAGCTCCGGAATTTACAACTTTACAAAATGGCAGGGAAGGCCAAAAATCTTTTTTTTAAAACCAACGACAAACAATGGCAAAAAGATACCAGAGCTTATCTTCAGGGGGTTAATGCTTTTATTGATAAAGGTGATTTTCCGGTTGAATTTACCCTGATGGATTTTAAACCAAATCATTTTACCGTTGAAGATGTTTATGCCACCATCGGATACATGGCTTTTACTTTTACTTCGGCGCTTACGCAGGATCCTGCGGTTTCGGAAATTAAAAACAGGCTTGGCGAGCAGTACCTCAGGCTGTTTAACCTCGATTCGGTTTCGGCAGCGGCCATGCATAAACCGGCAGACCCTTTATCGGAACTTTTTCCCGGTTTTAAAGAATTTCAACAATACATTCCCATTCCTGTTTGGGAGGGCTCCAACAACTGGGTTATCAGTAAAGA
The DNA here is from genome assembly GCA_964455635.1 of uncultured Lentimicrobiaceae bacterium. GTDB lineage: Bacteria > Bacteroidota > Bacteroidia > Bacteroidales > F082 > B16-G9. The sequence goes on from CAYVWX010000105.1 coordinate 9,943, forward strand.
CCGTTCAAAATCGGGACATCCGGTTTTGGCTAACGACACCCATATTGCTTATGCACAGCCCGCTGTATGGTACGAATCGGTTTTAAACTTTCCCGGACAGATGATTTCGGGTTATTATTTGGCGGGAGTACCTTATGCCGTGGTTGGAAACACAGGCCAACATGCCTGGGGTGTAACCATTTTTCCTTTCGACAATATGGACCTTTACAAGGAGAAATTAAATCCTGAAAACAAAAATCAGGTTTGGGAAAATGATCATTGGCAGGACATGACGGTGATTAAGGAAATGATAAAAGTAAAAGAGGGTGACGATGTTATTTATAACCTTAAAACCACGCGTCACGGCCCGGTTATGAACGAAGCCTATCCCAA
>CAYVWX010000106.1:0-1389 GCA_964455635.1 uncultured Lentimicrobiaceae bacterium
TAAAGTAGCCGATCACATCATCGATTTGGGGCCGGAAGGCGGTAACAGAGGGGGCAAAATGGTATGTTACGGCACCCCCGAAGAGGTTGCTGAAAACAACCAAAGCCATACGGCATATTATCTTAAAAAGGTGTTGAGCAAAACATCGTGAATTGGTTTTCTTTTAAAACAACTTCGCTAAAAAGCATTATTTCCGATATATTGTTTATTTTTAAGGCCTGATTTATAAATTAATTCACGATTACCGGATGCAAAAAAAACAATAAATTTGTTTAATGTGCTGCAGTTATTATGGTAATACTTTGAAATTAGGAGTTTTATCTTGAAAGAAAAAAATTACACAGTCGATTTAGCTTCCTGGGTACATGAGTATTCGTCCGACATGGTTTCGTGGGCACTGTATAAGGTTTCCGATGCCGAACTTGCCAAAGATTTGGTTCAGGATACCTTTTTGGCAGCATCTGAGAAAATTGAAAACTTCAGAGGCGACAGCTCCCCTAAAACCTGGTTATACAGCATTCTTAATTTTAAAATTATTGATCACTACCGGGCAAAAGTTAAAAAGCCGGTAAATCTTGCCGGAAATTCGCTTTCCAACTTTTTTACCGAAGGCGGCGAATGGGTTCAGGCGCACAAGCCCCATAACTGGGAAGAACAGGAATCGCACCTGCTGGACAACGATGATTTTAATAAAATTTTAAAAATGTGTCTGGACGCATTACCCGACAGTTGGGGACTTGCCATCAAACTAAAGTATTTAATGAGTAAAAAAGGTGATGAAATTTGTGAGGAATTGGGTATAACTCCGACTAATTTCTGGCAAATAATACATCGGGCTAAATTACAGCTGCGCGAGTGTGTTGATACTAACTGGTTTAAAGAGAATTAAAGTTTATGAAAAAACTAATGCAATACCTTTTTCTTTCGTGTTTAAAAGCTACCGAGCTTATCGAAAAGAAAATCTATTCGCACTTATCGTTTGGCGAGCGGATACAGCTTAAAGTACATAAGGCAATGTGCGATGCTTGTTCAAACTACGAAAAAGACAGCCTGTTAATCGACAAAGCCATTAAAAAACAACTCCTTGCCAAAGATATTAAAGGAATAGATTTGGAATCCTTTGAGCAAAACCTTGTAAGCAAACTGAATAATAACGAAAAGTAGGGGGGCTCCCGTTGGTCGCGTTAATTGCTCCCGTTGGTCGCTGTCATTTGCTCCCGTTGGTCGCTGTCATTTGCTCCCGTTGGTCGCGTCAATTGCTCCCGTTGATGCTCGCTTAATAATGGTACAATGGTATAATGGTATAATTATACAATGAACCTGGTACCCGCTTGATAATGTTATAATTATACAACGAACCCTGTACTCGCTAAACCATTATACCATTGA
>CAYVWX010000106.1:1489-10231 GCA_964455635.1 uncultured Lentimicrobiaceae bacterium
ACCATTACACCATTGAACCATTACACCATTGAACCATTACACCATTGAACCATTACACCATTGAACCATTATACCATTATATCATTATATCATTATATCATTAAGCCATTCCTTCTGCAACCTGGTTTCTCCAAATTATCCGTAATGGGCAAAACAATTTTGTTATTAAATAATATCTTTGTCTCTTTTTAGTTATAATGTAAGTTTCCTTTAAATTGACCAACAAATATGGATGATGAAGATTTCGACACCAATATATAGTATTCCGGTTTTTTTGATGCTTTTATTTTTGCCTGCTTTGATGTTGGCGCAAACAGCTACTCTTAAAGGGGTTATTTCCGACGAGGACGGACACCCTGTTGAACTGGCCAATATTGCTATTAAGGGCGAACCCGGTGGTACAACAACAAACAGAAAAGGACAATTTGAGTTAAAAATACCTGCCGGTAAAAAGGTAATTATTGCTGTTTCGTACATAGGTTTGGCACAGGAAGAGATTTCGGTAAACCTGAAAAACGGCGAAACAAAAACCATTGGAATCAGGCTTAAAAGCTCCACCACCACTTTGCCGGGACTGGAAATAAAAGATGAAAAACTAAGAACCGAAGGCCTGGTGAGGCTAAATCCGAAAAATACGCGCATAGCACCTTCGGTAAACGAAAGTGTTGAAAGCATCATACAAACCCTCCCCGGCGTATCTACTACCAGCGAGATGAGCTCGCAGTATTCCGTTCGCGGAGGTAATTTCGACGAAAACCTTGTGTATGTGAACGACATAGAAGTTTATCGTCCTTTTTTGGTTAATTCGGGACAACAGGAAGGGCTTAGCTTTATTAATCCGGCGATGGTGTCCTCAATCTTGTTTTCCGCCGGAGGCTTTGGCGCACAGTATGGCGATAAAATGTCGTCGGTGTTGGATGTACGTTATAAAAAGCCTACCGAATTTGGCGGTACTTTTTCAGCAAGCCTTTTGGGAGCAGAGCTGTCGGTTCACGATAACATTAACAACAAATTTACCTATCTGATTGGTGCCCGATATAAAACAAACTCCTATCTGGTAAACAGTCTCGATACCAAAGGAAATTATAAACCGGTGTTTTTCGATGTACAGTCGTTGTTCGAGTATAAATTTAACCGTAAGTGGTCGTTGTCGTTTTTAGGATATTATTCCGGAAACAAATACAGCCTCATACCAACCGACAGGGTAACCGATTACGGCACTTTTAAACAGGCTATGCGTTTTAAAGTTTATTTCGATGGGCAGGAAGTGGATAATTACAAAGTTACTCAGGGCGGATTAACCTTAACATATCACCCCGATAATACCCTCCGGTTAAAGTTAATTGCTTCGGCATTTAACACAAACGAAACGGAGACTTATGATGTACAGGGTCAATATTGGATTGGTTTACTGGATAATAATCCGGGTAGTGAAGAGTTTGACGAAGTTACACAGTCGTTGGGAGTAGGAACCTATCTTGAGCATGCCCGCAACCGTTTTAACGCAACCGTTTTTACCCTTGAGCACAAAGGAACCCGAATTTTTGACCGTCATAATCTTAGTTGGGGGTTGCGCTATCAGCATCAAATTGTTGACGACCGTACCCGTGAGTGGCAAATGATCGACTCGGCAGGTTATTCATTGCCCAACCCGCCTGCTTCGCCCGGAACCGCTAACCCGCAACGGCCCGAACTGGTGCTCGATTATTTTATGGCAGGGTATCATAACCTTACGGTTAACCGGTATTCAGCTTTTGTAGCCGACAGCTGGAAGTTTAAATTAAAGAGCAACGATATGATAACCCTGCGAGGAGGATTGCGTGGTTATTATGGCGATATTAACAACGATTTTAATATTAGTCCACGGTTAAATCTTTCGTACAAACCCTACAAAAATCCCAATCTGGTTTTAAGGTTTGCCACCGGAATTTACTATCAGCCGCCTTTTTATCGTGAAATGAGAGACATGGACGGCTCACTCAATACCCGGGTTAAATCGCAACGCTCCATCCACTTTATTTTGGGGGGCGATTATCAGTTTAAAATGTGGGGACGGCCGTTTATTTTTACTTCGGAGCTTTACTATAAAAAGCTAAACAACCTTATTCCTTATATGGTTGATAATGTGAGGATCCGCTATTATGCTAATCAAACGGCAAACGGTTATGCCGCGGGTATCGATTTTAGGTTAAACGGCGAGTTTGTAAAAGGAGTCGATAGCTGGGCCAGCCTCTCCATCCTGAAAACAGCCGAGGATGTGGTGGGCGATTATTATTATAATTATTACGACGAAAACGATTCGCTTATCGGAACAGGAATAAACAATAATCCGGCAGCTGCCGACAGTATTAAAGTTGAACCGGGTTATATTCCAAGACCTTCGGACAGAAGAGTAACTTTTACCATCTTTTTTCAGGATTATATACCCAATTATCCAACCTGGAAGGTGCACCTGAAACTGATTTACGGTACGGGATTGCCTTTTGGTGCTCCGGGTACTCCACGTTATTTGCAAACGTTGCGTATGCCCGATTACAGGCGCGTTGACCTTGGGTTTTCCAAGCAAATTGCCGGCGATAATACGCGTTATTCAAGGCAACATCCCAACAGTTTTGTTAAATCGTTTTGGGTAAGCCTCGATATTTTTAACCTTTTCGGTGTTTACAATACGGTTTCTTATATTTGGGTAAAAGACATCTATAACAGGCAAAATGCTATTCCCAATTACCTCACACCCAGATTGTTTAATTTAAAAGTATCCATGGAGTTTTAGTTTCGGACGGATGAATACTTTCCGTTGAAAACTTTCGTTGATGGTTTTAATGAACCATTCTAAATGTCGGTTGATGTTTATTGTAAAACAAAGAAAAGCTACCTTTGTAGAGTTTCAATAATGATGGTTTTATGATACCCGACAAACTTGACATTTTATCACAATCGTATCTGTTTGAAGATACGCGTTTCACCAACCTGATGTTGCACCGTATCTATCATGTGTTGCTTATATCCAGTGTTTACGATGCTTTTATTCTTGAAGAAGACGGCCGTGTTGACGAGCAGATATTTTACGAATATATGTCGCTTAACCTCAGGTATCCGCCCGAGTTTATTAAAGCAACCTCCAAAGAACAGGCTTTCGAGAAGCTTGAATCGGTTAACATCGATTTGGTAATTATTATGCTGAGTGCCGATGAGAAAGAAACTTTTCAGCTGTCAAACCAAATAAAAACCAAATATCAGCACATTCCCATTGTGGTGCTTACTCCTTTTTCGCGTGAGGCACGTATTAAAGTGGAGCTTACCAACGAGTATGCCGGTATCGATTATGTTTTTAGCTGGCTTGGTAATGCCGATATTTTGCTGGCTATTATCAAACTTATTGAAGATAAGATGAATGTAGAGCAGGATGTGGGCGATGTGGGTGTGCAAACTATTTTGTTGGTTGAAGACAGTGTGCGGTTTTATTCAAGCTACCTGCCTATTATTTATAAAATTATTTTTAAACAATCGAAATCGTTTATGTCCGAAGGGCTTAACGAGCATCAAAAGATGCTTCGGATGCGGGGCCGGCCTAAAATATTGCTGGCAACAACTTACGAAGAAGCCGTTGAAATATATGATAAGTATAAGAGTAACCTGTTGGGAGTAATTTCTGATATTTCGTACAAAAGAAAAGGGATTAAAGATACAGAAGCAGGATTTCGGCTGGTACGAAAAATAAAAAAGGACAATAAATATATGCCTCTTTTGCTGCAGTCGAGCGACAGCTCAAACCGTGCAAAAGCAAAGCAGCTTAAAACAGGATTTATTTACAAGCATTCGCAAAGCCTTACTTATGAGCTGCGCGATTTTATAAGAAATTATTTTGCTTTTGGAAGCTTTATTTTTATCGACCCCAAAAGTGGTAACGAGGTAATGCGGGCAAAAAACCTGAAAGATTTAATGGACAAAATTTTTCTTGTTCCTGAAGATTCCCTGCGTTATCATATTCAGCGCAACCACCTTTCAAAATGGCTACGGGCACGAGCGTTGTTTCCTTTGGCGCAACTGTTTCAGGGGTTTAAGCCCGACGATTTTAACGATTGCAGCGAGGTGAAGCAGTTTATTTTTGAGGCCATTTCAAATTTTAGAATTGCTAAGGCAAGAGGGGTTATTACTCAGTTTCAGCGCGAAAGTTTTGACGAGTATTTTATGCTTACCCGTGTGGGTGAGGGCTCTATTGGAGGAAAAGCCCGGGGATTGGCTTTTTTGGATACGCTCATCAAACGAAACAGACTGTACAACCGTTTTGACGGTGTGGAGATAACCATTCCGCGTACTATTGTTATCGGCACCGATATTTTTGATGAATTTATGGAGGAAAACAAACTGTATAAAATTGCACTTTCCGCAAGCTCTTCCGATGAAGAAATTTTACAGGCGTTTGTAAATGCTCCATTGCCCGAAACCGTGTCTGACGACTTGGAAACCATTGTAAACCTAACGGATAAACCCCTTGCAATACGATCTTCAAGCTTGTTGGAAGATTCGCACTATCAGCCTTTTGCCGGTATTTATAATACTTATATGGTGCCATTATCCAAAACCAACCGGAAACTTACCAACGAAATGGTTCGTAAAGCTATTAAAGGGGTTTATGCTTCGGCTTTTTTTAAGGATAGCAAAGCCTATATGGAGGCAACATCAAATGTTATTGACGAAGAAAAAATGGCCATTGTTATTCAGGAAGTGGCCGGCCGGCAGTACGACGATGTTTATTACCCCACCTTTTCGGGGGTAGCCCGCTCTATTAACTTTTATCCGGTAGCACCCGAAAAATCGGAAGACGGAATAGCCAACATTGCCGTGGGGCTGGGTAAATATATTGTTGATGGCGGGCTTTCGCTCAGGTTTTCGCCCCTTTATCCCAAAAAGGTGTTGCAAACTTCAAATCCGGATATTGCGTTAAAAGAGACCCAAAAATATTTTTATGCCCTGAATATGGATCCCGGCGCATTTAAAATTACGCCTGACGATGCCCTGAACCTGATTAAATTTCCGTTGCGCAGGGCCGAAAAAGATAAATCTATCAAAGAGGTGGCTTCTTCGTACGATTTTCACAATCATATGCTCCGCGACGGTTTTAATTATGAAGGAAAAAAACTGGCTACCTTCGCCGGCATATTAAAACACAACAGATTTCCTTTGGCTCCCATTTTGCAGGAGGTGTTAAAGCTTGGTGAACAGGAGATGGGAAAACCGGTGGAAATTGAGTTTGTGGTGGATTTACACGAACGAAGGGGCAACCGTAAGGTATTTAATCTGTTGCAAATACGCCCCATTGCTTCCAAAGACGAAAGCGTAAACATTTGTAAAGAAGATATTGTTGATAATGAACTGCTGATACGCTCGGAAAAAGCTTTGGGAAACGGTGTTGTGGATAATATTTATGATGTTGTTTACGTGAAACCCGAAAATTTTGACCCCGCCAATAACAAAGACATCGTGCCGCTGATTGCGGAAATAAATGCCGGATTTATCAGCAACAATAAAAATTATATTCTTATTGGCCCGGGCAGGTGGGGCTCCAGCGACCCGTGGCTGGGAATTCCGGTAAAATGGCCTCACATTTCTGCCGCGCGTGTAATTGTGGAGTCGGGGCTTGACGATTACCGGATTGACCCGAGTCAGGGAACCCATTTTTTTCAAAATCTTACCTCTTTCAGGGTGGCTTACTTTACCATTAATCCTTTTGTTAACGATGGTATTTACGATATTGATTTTTTAAACCGGCAGCCCGCTGTATTTGAAAACAAATACATTCGTCAGGTGCAATTTAAAACACCTGTAATAGCTAAAATCGACGGAAAAAAGAACTTGGGTGTCATTTTTAAACCACAGCATGCTTAATGTAATAACCTTAAGCCGAATAAACCGGAAAATTATTTCATGGTCAGCAGAATTGGCAATCCTGCGATTTTGTAAATAAATATGCTTTTAAACTATTTTGTACAAGTTGTACTGCCACGGTTTAAGGAATATATAAAGAGGTAATACTACTTAACCACAACAATCTCAGGGGTTTCAACTTCGTTGCTGAGGTGCAGTGCCCGGTCGTAAATGGAAACTTTAAATTTAATGGTATCAAAATCGGAAAGCGGATTGTTAACATAAAGGGTGTCCTGAATCACTCCTTTTATATTTTTATTGCCATGCTCGGGCGTTAGGTTTGGAAACCTACCGTTAAAAGTAATGGTGTCGTATTTTTGTTCGTCGGGGTTCCACGAAAGCAGGGGTACTTCAACAAAAGTGCCGTTGTGTTTTTCGTAATACTTAATCAGCAGGTTGTAATAATAATCGCTTTTTCTATCAAACGGAGGCAGCGTATCGGAGGGGTCTAACCCCAAATCGCCGTCGCCATCGGTGTACGAAACGGACAAAACTCCCCGGTCGGTTTTTCCTGTTTGGGTGTTCACCAGTAGAACAAAATTGTCGAACGCAATAGCAGGTTCAACAGGATATTCTTCAATTTTGCGGCACGAAAAGAGTACGGCACTCAAAACAGTAACCAGAATTAACAGTATTTTTGCAGCGTGTTTCATTAATTTTACGCAAAGTTAGTTAAATAAACGGACGTTTAATCCAAATAGTATGCCGAAATTAAATTCTATATTTTCTATAAATAACGAAAGGGCTTTTAATCGTGTGGCGATTGAGGTTTTTCGGTATCAGTATAAAGAAAACGGGGTTTACAGGCAATATGTTAACTATTTGAACCGCAATCCCGATGATATAAATCATTACCTGCAGATTCCGTTTTTGCCCATTAGTTTTTTTAAAACGCACAACATTATTTTAAAGGAGCTTAAGCCTGCCGTAACTTTTACCAGCAGCGGGACTACAGGCATGAGCTTTAGCCGGCATCATGTTGCCGATGTTTCGGTTTACGAAAAAAGTTTTACTGCGGCCTTTAATCTGTTTTTTGGCGCTGTTTCCGAGTATGTTGTGCTTGCTTTGTTGCCTTCTTATCTTGAACGACGCGGCTCTTCGCTGATATATATGGTTGAAAAACTTATTGAAAATTCCGCATCCCGCGATAGCGGCTTTTATTTGAATAATTATAAGGAGCTCAGCGTTGTATTGCAACGACTTAAGGAACAAAAAAAGAAAACCATTTTGCTGGGGGTTACCTATGCGCTGCTCGATTTGGCTGAACAATTTCCGGTATGTTTTCCGGAGCTTATTGTGATGGAAACCGGGGGTATGAAAGGCCGCCGCAAGGAGATGGTGAGACAGCAATTGCATGATGTACTGACTTCGGCATTCGGCGTTAAAAAAATATATTCGGAGTATGGTATGACCGAACTTTTGTCGCAGGCTTATTCAAAAGGAAACGGACTGTTTGTCACGCCACCCTGGATGAAAATATTGATACGTGATACCAACGACCCTTTTGCCTTGCTGCCTGAAAACAAAAGCGGGGGTGTAAATGTTATTGATTTGGCCAATGTTTATTCGTGTTCGTTTATCGAAACCAAAGATTTGGGGAAAATCTATTCCGGCGGTAATTTTGAAATCCTCGGCAGGTTTGACGACAGCGATGTGAGAGGGTGTAACCTGTTGGTGGAATAGGTGCGTTTTGGGTTTGCATTATCCGGTTTACCACCTGTTATTCAAATTGTTCAAAAGCATCAATCAGGTCAAGATATACTCCGTCAAAACCGGCATCAATAATTTTTTTCAGATAAGCACTATCGTTTCCGAAAATTATAGTTTGCCATTCCGGTTCCCAATATCTAACATAGAAATTTCCAGGCCAATTCGGGTCTTCTTTTTCAATAAATGTGGGAGTGCCGACAGCCCAGTCGGTTTGCCAATAATATCTGTAATTTTCTGCTTCGCCAATACTCATATAACAAATTAATAAGCGTTTTCCGCCATTGGCTTTTTGCCTTAATTTTTCTATTTGAGTTGCAGTAAATTCTTCTCCTTTAAAAAAGAAATCCATAATGATGTAGTCGTAGTTTGTGTTTTTTACCGCATCAACAAATTTCTGCTTTGTAGCATATTCATTGTCAGGTGATATTAAATACAAGAAATTTTTTGCGTTTTGTAAAGTTGTAATTTCGTTGGCGTTTTCGTTATAAATGGGCGTTGGATAGTTTGGTATATTATCCAATTCCCGGTGGTTTGCGGCAAAAGAAAGATATCCGTTTGAATTGTTTTCGGAATATGAGTTATCCATTTTTGAATGGTTTGAACAATAATCGGTAACCATTATTTTTATCGTTCCATTGTTTTTAGCCATATCCAAAAAACTTCTTATCCATTCATTGTTTGCTGTTGGTGTTGCCTGGTCGTCTGCATTGTAACCGTAAAATAAATCTTCCTGTCCTATGCCGTCTATTGCATTAATGTAATTCATATCGGGTGAACCCGTATTGTCGCCTGTTGTGCTGACAATTTCGGCCCCGTTTTGTGGGATAATCACAAAATCAGGATTAATATTTTTTGCATAAGCACTAATGTTTTGCACTAAATTTCGCATTTCCTGCTTATAATTAATATCTGTTGGCAATGGGTTATTTTTATTGCTGCTACAAGAAAAAAAACCGGTTGTTGCCAATAAGAAAATAAATGGCCAAAATATTGTTGCTCTTATATTTTTCATGTGTTTATAATTTTGTTTACCCTGTGGAATCTGAGAACTATTCCACAGGGTGAATTTGATATACTGCGCTTTTGTTTTGTCATGATTTTTGC